>NZ_JBMXXF010000052.1:0-63497 GCF_053997775.1 Methanopyrus sp. | reverse complement strand
CCGGTCAAGGGCCCGCGGGTGACCGCGGGCCCGCCGATATCATGCGGGACTTTCGAGGCCCGTCCGGGCCGGAGACATCCCGCGACCCGGGTTCAAATCCCGGCCGGGGCACCATCCCAAATCGTTATGATTATCATAACGTTCACCCGCCGGGCTCACGGGGAGACCTCCTCCGGGC
This sequence comes from Methanopyrus sp., assembly GCF_053997775.1. NCBI lineage: Archaea > Methanobacteriati > Methanobacteriota > Methanopyri > Methanopyrales > Methanopyraceae > Methanopyrus > Methanopyrus sp. The sequence goes on along the minus strand of NZ_JBMXXF010000052.1, from coordinate 63,319 downwards.
TCCCCTCCTCCACGATCTGGCCGTCCCGGAGCACGATCACGCGGTCGGCCCACTTGATTAGGGAGAGGTCGTGGGTGACCACGACGACCGTCTTCCCCTCGTCGCTTAGCCTCCTGAACACCTTTATGATCCGACGCGAGTTCCTGGTGTCCAGCTGACCGGTGGGCTCGTCCGCCAGGATCACTTCGGGATCGTTGGCCAGCGCCCTGGCGATGGCCACGCGCTGCCGCTCCCCACCGCTCAGCTGGTTCGGGAATTTGTCGAAGTGCTCCTCCGAGAGCCCTACCTTGAGTAGCAGGCGCTTGGCCAGCTCCTCGTCCTCGCGGCCCGCCAGCGTCATCGGGAACATCACGTTCTCCAGCGCGGTCAGCGTCTCGATGAGGTTGAACTCCTGAAAGACGAAGCCCACGTACCGGCTGCGGATGCGGGCCAGCTCCCGGTCGCTGAGCCTTGAGATCTCCCGGCCCGCGATCCTCACCCGACCGGAGGTGGGCGTGTCCAGCGCCCCCATGATGTGGAGCAGGGTGGACTTCCCGGACCCGGAGGGTCCCACGACCATCAGGAACTCTCCGCGCCGGACCCTCAGGTTCACGCCCTTGAGCGCCTCCACCCGGGTTGAACCCGAGTCGTAGACCTTCCTCACGTTCTCCAGCTCGATGACCGGGTCGGTCATCGTGAACCCCCTACTCGTGCCGGAGGGCCTTCACCGGGTCGACCTTGGCCGCCTTCCACGCCGGGTACAGGCCGGAGAGCACGCCGATGCCGGCGGCCACCAGGAACCCCTCCAGTATGACGTCCGGCGTCACGCACACGGTGATCGGCTTGCCCTTGAACTTTTGAATCACCTGGACCAGCGCGTACGTTCCGGCGGTACCGATCAGGCAGCCCAACGCGCCGCCCGCCAGCGAGATCAGCAGCGATTCCATCAGGAACACCTTCATCACGCGGGCCTTGGTGGCGCCCACGGCCTTCATGACGCCGATCTCCCGGCGCCGCTCGAGGACGGACATGAGCATGGTGTTGGCGACGCCGAGACCGCCGACGAGTCCCGCGATGCAGCTGAGCACCAGACCCGCCACCTCCACGGTCCTCAAGCTGTTGACCATGTTGTGCACGGCCTTGCTGGTCTCGATCACCTCCACCCCCGGCACCCGCCGCTCGATCTCCCGCTTCACCCGCCTCGGGTCCCGCGTCTGCACGAACACGCAGCTGATCCCGTTCCCCCGCAGCGGCTTCACGCTGTTCAACGTCGTGATCATGCACATGTTGGCCAGCTGGGAGGAGGTGCGGAACTCACCGGCGAGGCGGAGCCGCACCCCGCTCAGGTCCACCGGGTCCCCGACCCGGGGGCGCATCTGGTTCCAGACGAGGCTGCCCAGCGCGGCCTCTCCGTCGCGCGGGAGCCGGCCCCGGATCGGCTGCACCTTGGACCCGACGACGAAGTCGTACTGGCCGCCCTCGACCGCCGCGATCATGATCGGGGTCCGGCGGTTCCCGATCGTGACCATCCGGTTGTTGAACCAGACGGCCACCGTGCGCTGCACGCCCGGAACGCGGCGGACCTTCTCCTCCACGGACTGATCCAGCGCGCTGGAAAGCGGGTCCGGGGCGGTCTTGGACTTGACGATGAGCGAGGCGGAGCCGCCGATCGCCACCCGGATGTCGTGCTGTAGCCCCTTGGCCACCGAGGACACGCCCACCACGGCCGAGATCCCGATCGCCACGCCCAGGATCGTGATCAGCGATCTCACCTTTCTGCGGGCGATGTTTCTAACCGCCATCTTCATCGTTATCATCACCGTTCATCACTCCCGCAACCGCTCAAGTGTCCCCCCGCAACCCCGGGTGCTCCCGGTAGATTCCTTAAATTGATTCCAGGGATTTCTTTGGCGTGCCCCGACGCACGGGCTTTCCATAAATCCTTTTAATCTCCTCAGCCCTGACCGACTCACCCTCCCGGCGGACCGTGGGTCGCCCGTCCGGCTTGATCGCGTGCACGCGGAACAGCATCCCGTCCAGCTCGTAGACCTCCCCGACGGTGAACTCCTCATCGCGGTCCACCTCGACCTTCTCCGAGATCGTGTACCCGGAGGGCAGGTTGATCGAGACGCCGATGCGGGCCGGGATGTCCAGCGAGACGGCCCATACGGACTGGATATCCCGCACGAGGGCCCTCTTCACGCTGTCCTCGTCGTAGGTGGCGATGTTCGTGACCTCGACGCGCTCGCCCTCCACCTCCAGCTCGTCCCCGACCTCCAGCTCCTCCCACGGGTCCAGCTCCACCTCCTTGCACTCGGACTCCTCGTACCGGCTGATCGTCACCTTCACCTTTTTGGGCCGGTAGAAGACCAGCCGGGCCGGGTTCACGGTCCCGCAGCTCTCGCACCGGGCCAGCACGTTGGCGACCAGCCTCGGCACGCCCCGCTCGTCGGGCCCCTTCTCGTGCACCGTGGCCCGCACGACCTCCTGAGGTACCTCCTCGTCCGGGGAGCATCCGGAGCACGGCGCGTAGATGACGCGCCCCTTCAGCTCGTCGTCGGAGAGGTCCTTCACCGTGGTCTTCGTGTCGATCGTGATCACGTTCCCACCCCCTCCGGGGGCGGTTCGGGGTGGAGGTGCGGATCCGGGCCCGTGGTCATGAGAACGTAACGGGCCGGCACGGGAGCACGTTCGAGATCACCCGGGAGCCGGAGATCGGCCCCACGGCCGACTGCATAATCGGGGTGAGGGCGGATCGGGCCTGCGCCGACCTGCCGGAGGGGTTCAAACGGGCGCTGCGCTCCGGGGCTCGGGTTGAGGTGGAGCTGAGGTCCGGGGACCTTCGGGATCGGGTCGTGGGCCGCGGGGACCCTCGCCTTAAACTCTCCGACGAGGTTAGCATGGTGTTCCGGCGGAGCGATTACGTGGATGAGCGCACCGTGCTCGTACGGTGCGATAAGGCGGCGCGCGACCTGGATCGGCGCCTGATCCGGCGGCTTCGGGACCCGGACGCGGTGCTGGAGGTGCGGTTGCGGGTTCTGGGGTGACCCGGCGCCCCCAATCGTTAAGATTCTCGTAACAATTGGCGGTGGCGGACCCGCCGGGATTTGAACCCGGGACCACGGGATTAGAAGTCCCGCGCTCTGTCCAGGCTGAGCTGCGGGCCCTTCCCCGTGCGCCCGGCACCGCGGGGCGCTTAATAAGATTGCGGGCTAGCGGCCGCGGCGACCGCGCCGTCCCTCCGGCACGAACACACGGTACTTGTCCCTAGTCTCGCCCTTCAGCTCCGCCAGCACGCGCTCCTTGATCATGTCCTTCGGGTGACGGCGCAGGCCCTTAACCCGCTCCCGGATCTCGTCCAGGCTCTCAAACGGTTCCTTCTCCCGCTCCTCCAGGATGCGCTCGAGCGTCTTCTTTCCGATGCCGGGGAGCAGCTCCAGCTGGTGCAGCCTAGGGGTGATCGGGCGAGCCTCGTTGAAGAACCGGACGAAGTCCTCCTCGTTCTCCTCGATGATCTTCTCGATCGCGTAGGGGAGCTCCTCCTTGGCCGTCTGCGTGAGGTCGTCGTAGTGGAGCCGGCGGTCCACGTGGTGGATCTTGTCCCGCTTGCCCCGGCCCACGTACACCTCCTCGTGCAGGTCCAGGTAGACGTCATCCTTGGGCGTGAGTTCCAGGAGGATGAAGAAGTCCTTCCCAACCGCCTGGGCCATCGGCTTGCGCTCGTGCGGGGGGGCGTCGGGGCGGTAGGGGAGGAAGTCCAGGACGATCGCGTACTCCTCGTACGGTCGCCCCTTAGGGGGTTTCTTGTACAGCAGCTCCACCATCGCCGGGTCACTCCTCCGATCCTTCTTCCAGCTTGTCCCGGATCTCCTCGGTGACCTCAAGGATCTCCTCGATCACGGACTCGTCGGCCCTTCTTAGTAACCTTTTACCGGCGGACTCGAGCACCGTCTTGACCTCCTCCTCGCTGCTCGGCAGCACGTCCAGGATTCGGTGGACGAGGACCTCGATGGTCCGCTCGTTGGCGGTGAGGTCCCGGGCCACGGTGCGGAGCCGCTCCTTCGCCCGCTCCAGCGTCTCCTCGTCCAGCCGACCGAACTTTTTCAGGTACTTGACCGCCTCCCGCTGGTCGTAGGTGAGCTCTGGCTCCCGCTCCTCCAGGACCCGATCGACCGTCCTGCGCGCCTCGTGGACGCTGATGGGGCGTCGACCGCGCACGCGGAGTGAGATGGGGGGCAAGGGGGAGGCGCCCCTACTTCATTTCCGGCTGCTCCTGCGGTCGTAGGTGCTCCGGGCCCACGATCAGCTTCTTCTCCTTCCCGCCGTCCCGCACCTTGACGATGTACGCTCGGCCCTGGCGGCCGATCACCTCGCCCGTACGCCCGTGGAAGCGGGGGTGCGGCATGCCGCTGTGGACGCTGGGGTCGATGACGATGTGCACCTTGTCACCCTTCTCGTACTCGTACATCAGCGGGCTCAGCGGGGAGAGGCCGCGCTCCCGGGGCTTCTTCCGCAGCTTCTTCCGCGTCCGGCTTCGGAAGCCCTTGGACTTCCTAACCATCCGGGCTCACCCCCAGCTCGTGCAGGACGATCGCGAGGGCGGCCAGCTCGCCCACCTCGGCGTTCACACCGACGGTGAGGTCCGGTTCCACGTCCAGCTCGTCCCGGCGCTCTACGGGCACGATCAGTAGCGTGTCGGACGGGTTTAATTTGTTCAGCCCGCCGCGCTCCTCGGGGTCGATCAGGGCGAGTCGTCCCTCCGCGAACCGGAGCGCGTCCTCTAGGGAGTCGGTGACCATCACGGGGACGCCGGCCCGCTCCTCCGGGTGCTCGATGACCTGCTGGATCCCGTCCAGGGCCGACTTGGAGGTGGGATCCGAGTAGACGAGCAGCTCGGCGCCCAGGTTCCCGGCGATGAGCGCCGCGTGGTTCACGCGGAAGTGGCTGAAGGGGCGGTGGTAGATAACGCGGACCACGGGGCTCACCCCGTGAAGGGGCACGTCGCCACCGCGTCCAGGGCGGGGAGCCGCTCGCCCGCGAGGAGTCGGAGCATGGCGCCGCCTCCGGTGCTCACGTGGTCGATGCCGTCGTACGCCCCGCACGCCTTGGCGGCGGCGATGATGTGCCCGCCGCCGATGACGGAGAACCCGTCCGCGGAGGCGATGGTCTCGAGTACCTCGTACGTGCCCCGCTCGAAGCCGCGCTCCTCGTAGACGCCCATCGGACCGTTCGCGATGATCATGCCGGCCCGCCGGATTTCCTCCCGGTACAGGTCGATGGTCTCGGACCCGATGTCGTGGATGGGCTCGTCCGCCGGCAGCTCCTCGACGGGTACCTCCCGACGCTCGCCCCCGGCGTTCAGGGCCACGTCCCGCGGGAGTAGGATCTTGCCGTCATCCTCGTCGAGGAGCTCCCGGGCCTCGTCCAGGTATCGGGTGTACCCCTTCTCCTTCAGGATCCGGCGGGAGGGCTTGCCGATGTCCACGCCGGAGGCCCAGAGGAAGAGGTTGCCGACGAGGCCGCCTAGGAGGACCCGGAGCACGTTGTCCATCTGGAGGGCCCGGCGCACGACCTTGATCGCGTCGCCGACCTTGGACCCACCGATGACGAGGACGCCATCCTCCATCTCGTTTTTGACCATGGTCTCCAGCACCTCGATCTCCCGCTCCATGACCCGGCCCACGCAGGAGGGGAGGCGGCGGGTGAAGCCGACGAGGGACGCGTTGGAGCGGTGGGCGGCGGCGAACGCGTCGTTCACGAACACGTCGAACAGCGGGGCGAGGTTCCGGACCAGGTGCCGCCGGGCGTGCCACTCCGGGTCCCGGTTCATGCGCTCCTCCGAGTAGAACCGGACGTTCTCGAGCAGCAGAACCTGGCCCGGGTCGAGGGATCGGATCTTCTCCTTGGCCGTGGGTCCGAACACGTCCGGCACGTACTCGAACTCGTCCAGCTCCCGCTCCATGATCTTGGCGTGCGGCTCCAGCGTGGTGAAATCGTCCTCGCCCGGGCGACCCTGGTGGGCGAGGATGGCGACCCGGGCGCCCTCCTCGACGAGCTCCCGGATGGTGATCAGATGGCGTCGGATGCGCTCATCGTCCTCGATCCTGCCGTCCACGATCGTGGAGTTGATGTCCACGCGGAGGAGGACCCAGCGCTCTTCGAACTCGAAGTCGTCCATCGTGCGCAGGTCCTCGTACACCCGGTTCTCCCCCTACTGGATCTTGGCGTGGCGCTCCCACATGTCGGACTCATCAACACCCAGCTCCTCCGCCAACTGGGCGGCAAGACCGTCCAAGAACGACAACATGAGCAGCTCGGAAAACGTTCGCAGGATGATCTCCTCGGGCTCCGGCAGCACGACCAGCACGTCCGCGCGCTCGGCGATCTTGGACTCGGCGTTCATCGTGACGGCCAGCACGTCCGCGCCCTCCCTCCGGGCCACGTCCGCGGCGTAGTTCACGAACTCCGTGTCGCCGGAGACGCTGAGCGCCACCAGTAGGTCGCCCGACTTGATCGCCCGCTCCGTGCTGTGCCCGACGACGTAGCACCGGGCCCCCATCTGCACCAGCCGGACCGCGAAGCACTCGCCGATGAGCCCCGTCCTCCCCATCCCCACGATGAAGATGCCCCGATCCTCCCTGATTTTCTCCGCCAGCAGGTCCAGCGCCCGCCGCACGTCCTCCTCCGGGAGGTTCTCGCACGCGTGCTCGATCACCCGGGCCTCGTTCCTCATGATCTCAACCAGCCGTTTCAAGGTCCCCGCCCCGGTCGTCGTCACTCCAGGCCGGAGACCAGGTCCAGGAGCGCCTCCTTGGGGTCCTCGGCCAGCACGACGCCCGAGGCCACCAAAACGCCATCGCTACCCAGCTCGACCGCCGCGCGCACGTCCGAGCCGTCGGTGATCCCCGCCCCGCACAGGACCGCGGTGTCCTCGGACACCTCCCGCACCGCCTCCACGCTCCGTTCCACCACCTCCGGGTCCGCCTTGGACACCGGCGTGCCCGTCCCGATGAGCTCCGGGGGCTCCACCGCCACCGCGTGCGGCTGCAGCGCGCCCGCGGCCCGGGCCGCCATCGCGTCGCTCGCGCAGACGATGGTCAACAGTCCCTCGTTCATGCACGCCCGGCATACGTCTTTCAGGTCGTCCAGCCGCATCCGACGCTCCGAGTGATTCAGCAGCGTCCCGTCCGCCCCGGCCTCGACCACCATCTCGGGGGTCACGTGACCCGTCCGGCTCCCGGGCTCGGCCGCGTCCACGGCCTGCGCCAGCACGAGCACGCCGTCCCCATCCACCGCCCGCGCCACCCGGTACAGGTCCGTGTGCGCCGGGCAGACGCCGATCTCCACCCCGGTCTCCTCCGCCACCTCCACCGCGACCTTGGCGAGTCGGACGGCGCGGTCGCCCACCGCCTCCGAGTACGTCTTGAAATTGACCACGATGGGGGGAATTCGCAAGGGGAATCGACCCCCTCACGCCCGCCCGACGATCAGCCTATCTACCTTGTCCCCCGGGAAGACTCCGGACTCCACGACGCCCGGAACGGACGCGAGCTCCCGCTCCAGCTCCCCGGGATCCCACTCCCCCTCCACCTCCAGGTCCACGATCGGGTTGCCGTGATCCGACGCGACCGGTCCGTACTTACCCTCGCAGCGCCGCGGCCGCACCCGACCGAACCTCCGCAGCTCCCGCAGGGTCAGCTCGTAGCAGCCCCGCAGCACCTCCACCGGCACCGGCACCTCCCACAGGTCCTCCACCAGCTTCGACTCGTCCACGATCACCCAGAACTCCTCCGCCGCGTAGTCGAGCGCCTTCTCCAGCGCGTGGCAGGCTCCCCCGCCCTTGATCAGGTTCCGGTCCTCATCCACCGCGTCCGCCCCGTCCACGGCCACCGGGATCTCTTCCGGCGGCGTCGCCACGACCTCCAGCCCCAGCTCCCGGCAGACGGACAGCGTCCCAGGGATCGTCGTGAACACCCGGACCCCCGGCCGACGCTCCGCCAGCTCCCGGAGGAACGCCTCCACCGTCGTCCCCGCGCCCACCGCCACCAGGTCAACGCCCTCGGACTCCAGCGCCTCCACCGCCCTCCGCGCCGCGTCCCGCTTCGCCTCCTCCAACCTCGCACCCCTCCCGAAATCATTCTAAGCGCTCGAGGGCGCGCTCGGCACGCGGGTGCGGCCGGATGGGCGAACCCCGGGATAAAATCGTGGTCATCGGCGCGGGCCCCAACCGCATCGGTCAGGGGATCGAGTTCGACTACTGCACCGTGCACGCGGTCTGGGCCATCCAGGAGGAGGGCTACCGGGCCATCATCGTCAACAACAACCCGGAAACCGTCTCCACGGACTACGACACGTCGGACAAGCTCTACTTCGAGCCCCTCACCCTCGAGGACGTGCTCAACGTCGTCGAGAAGGAGCGCCCCCTGGGCGTGCTCACCCAGTTCGGCGGGCAGACGGCCGTCAACCTCACCGTGCCGCTGGCGGAGCGCGGCGTCCCGATCCTCGGCACCGACCCGAAGGACGTGGACAAGCTGGAGGACCGGGACAAGTTCTCCAAGCTGCTTAAGCGCCTGGGTATCCCACAGCCCGAGAGCGGGACGGCCCGGGAGCCGGACGAGGCGGTCGAGATCGCGGAGCAGATCGGGTACCCGGTCCTCGTACGCCCGTCCTACGTGATCGGCGGCCGGGCCATGGAGATCGTGTACGACGAGGAGGAGCTGCGCCGGTACATCGAGGAGGCCGCGCGCGTCTCGCCCGAGCACCCGATCCTGATCGACAAGTTCATCGAGGGTGGGATCGAGTGCGAGATCGACGGGGCGCGCGACGAGGCCGGGCACCTCCTCGTCCCGCAGATCATGGAGCACATTGAGGAGGCGGGCGTGCACTCGGGCGACTCGGCCTGCGTGGTGCCCCCGCAGACGCTGCCCGAGCACGCGCAGGAGACGATCCTCGAGTACGCGCGCGACATCGCCGAGGCCGCCAGCGTGGTCGGCCTGATCAACATCCAGTTCGTGTACGACCCGGAGGACGACACCGTCTACGTGATCGAGGCGAACCCGAGGGCGAGCCGCACGGTCCCGTTCATCAGCAAGGCCACCGGGGCGCCCCTGGCCAAGATCGCCACGAAGGCGATCCTCGGCCGTGAGATCCCGGACATCGTGGAGGAGATGGGGCTGAAGTACCCGGGCGACGCCCGGACCTTCGACCTCGACGTCGTCGCCGTGAAGGAGGCCGTCTTCTCCTTCGAGAAGTGGCCGGGCGTGGACCCGGTTCTCGGCCCGGAGATGAAGTCGACGGGCGAGGTGATGGGCATCGACCGCACCTTCGGCGCGGCCTACTGGAAGGCCCAGCTGGCCGCCGGCCACGAGCTACCGCTGGAGGGAACGGTCGTACTCTCCGTCGCCGATCGGGACAAGCCGGAGATCGTGCCCGTGGCCCGGAAGCTCAAGGAGCTCGGGTTCGACCTGCTCGCCACCCGCGGGACGGCCAGGTTCCTGCGGAACCACGGGATCGAGTGCGGGGTCGTGAAGAAGGTCTCTGAGGGGCACCCGAACGTCGTCGACCTGATCCGCGAGGGTGAGGTCGACCTCGTGATCAACACGCCCACCCGGGGCAAGGACGCGCGCCGCGATGGCTACGCGATCCGGCGCGCCGCGGTCAAGTTTAAGGTCCCGTACATCACCACCGTCGCCGCCGCCAGGGCCGCCGCCGAGGCGATCGAGATGGTCAAGGAGAAGGGCGTCGCCGTGAACTGCCTGCACGACCTGCACGACGGGACCTGGACCCCGAAGCGCGTCAGCCCGGAGGAGCTCCGGGGGGCCTCCGATTGATCGTCCTCTCCACGGCCGAGGGGAACCGGCTCGCCCGCCGGCTGGCCGACGCGCTGGACGCGGAGCTCGCCCCGGTGGAGGAGGACCGGTTCCCGGACGGGGAGCAGATCGTCCGGGTGCCGCCGGAGCTGGAGGGGACGGCGATCCTGGTCCACTCGATGGTACCGCCCCAGGACGAGAACCTGGTCAAGGGCCTCATCGCGCTCGACGCCGCCCGCGAGAACGGGGCCGACCGCGTCATCGCCGTGATCCCCTACGTGGCCTACTCCCGACAGGACCGGCGCTTCGAGCCGGGCGAGCCCGTGTCCTTCCGCGCCGTGGCCCGCGCGATCTCCGCCAACGCCGACGCGTTCGTGACCGTGGACCTGCACGAGCCCCGCACGCTCGAGTTCTTCGACGTGCCCGCCGAGAACGTGACCGCGGCCGAGGAGATCGGGAGGCACCTGCGGGAGCGGTTCGAAGGCGAGGAGCTCGCGGTCATCGCCCCGGACGAGGGCGCCCGGGAGCTGGCGGAGCGCGTCGCCTCCGTCTGCGACGCGGAGCACGATCACCTGGAGAAGGAGCGGATCAGCGGCGAGGAGGTGCGCATTCACCCCAAGGAGCTGGACGTGGAGGGGCGGACGGTGGTGCTCGTGGACGACATGATCGACACGGGCGGAACCATGATCGAGGCCGCCAGGGCGCTGCGGGAGCAGGGGGCCGGAGAGCTCTACGCCGCCTGCACGCACGCGCTGCTCACCCGGAACGCGGCGTCCCGGCTGCTGGCGGCCGGCTTCCGGGACATCATCGCCACGGACACGGTCCCCACGCCGTACGAGCGGGTCAGCGCCGCGGGCCCGGTCGCGGAGGCGCTCCGCCGCCTGACGGGGTAAACCTTTAAAGCCTCCGTGGGGCACCCGGGGACGGAGGACGCCGGGGCGGCCGAGCCCGGTCCAAGGCGCGGGACTGCTAATCCCGTGGCCCGTATGGGCCGCCCGGGTTCAAATCCCGGCCCCGGCGCCACCCGGGATCGTTATGACAGACATAACGTTTGGATGGGGGTGTCCCCGATGGCCCTCAAGGTGGGTGACTACGCCCGCTACGTCCGGACGGGCACCGTGGGCAAGATCGTCGACGTGAAGGAGGAGGGCGGACGGCGCTGGTACAAGCTCGACTCCACGGGACTGTACTACCGGGAGGACCAGCTGGAGCGCGCGGAGCGGGTGAAGCGTAAGGAGCGCCGGGAGGACGTGCAGGACGTTCTGAAGAAGATCAAAGAACTCGAGGAGGCGTTCAGCGAGGCGACGGGCGACCACGTCTGCGAGGGCGGTTAACCGCCCCGCTCCTGCCGGAACCTGATCTTCTCCTCGTCCGCCAGGATGTACTTGCCCACGGCCAGCACGGAGCTCCACGGCACCTCCACGAACCCACGCCTGCCGGACCTCTTTTTCAGGTACTCCTTCGAAGGCTCGACCAGCAGCGCCCGAATGCACTTGTCCTTCCACGCCAGCTCCACTTCCGTCACCACCCCCAGATCGTTCCCCTTGTTCGTGATCACGTGCTTCCGGATGAGCTCAGAAACCCTCATCTCCCGCTTCCTGTTCGTCAAGGCCGAGGAACCCCCGCACGCGGTTTAGGTCGTGAACGGTGTTAACGTTGCACGCGAGCCTGGGATCGTCGATCAGCACGCGATCCTCCGGGGTCTCCCGGACGCCACCCACCACGTTGATCCCGGCCGGGACGGCCGGCACCCCTCCCACCCGGTCCGGGAACCGGCCCCAAAGGCTGAGCCCCAGCCGCACGACCCGCCGCACCGGGACCCAAACGGACATGGACGGGCGCGGGAGCGACGCCCACAGCCGCACGATCCGCTCGACGAGCCCGGGCGTCAGGGCGGGCAGGTCCGACCCGACCGTCAGCGCGGGCGTCCCGGTCCGATCGAGCGCCTCGCGCAGGTCGCGCACGTACCCGCGACCGGGGGTGAGCACGACCCCGACCCCCAGCTCCTCCGCGATCCTCCTCGTGACCCGGTGCCCGGGCGTGGTGACCACGTACACCTCGGACACGAGCCGACACCCGTCGAGAGCCCGGAGGACGCGGGCCAGCAGCGGCTCTCCACCCAACCGCACCGCCGGCTTTTCAACTCCGCCCATTCGACGGGCTCGTCCCCCGGCCATCACCAGGGCAGGCAGCTGAGGGGGATCCCACTCAACGCCCGTGCGAGCCATACCGCGGCACCCAGCACGTCCCCGTTCACGCCTCCGACCACCCGCTCCGCCAGCAGCAGGGAGAGCCACGAGGACGCGAGCGCGCACAGCGCGCAGACCAGCGTCGCCTCGGGCGAGTAGGGCAGGGAGAGGAGGATGGACACGACGCCGCCGAGCAGCACCTGGTCCGCGTCCACGTGCTCCGTGAAGACCCGCCCGGAGACGCTGTACCTCGGGGGTTCGCCCGCCGCGGCCAGGGGCAGCGCCGCGTACCGGGACCACACCTCCAGCGGCACCAGCGCGTAGAACGGGATCGAGGAGAGGCACGCCGACAGCGTGATCAGGGCCAGCGCGCCTGCGGCCAGCCCGCCCACCCCGACGCGCGCGTCCTTCATCGCCCGCTCCGGATCCCCGCCGGCCATCCAGGCCAGGATCGCGTCCCCGAGATCGACCAGGCCGTCCAGGTGCTGCGCCCCTTCCAGCAGGACGAGCGCACCGACCACCGCCGGGCCCGCGGCCGGGCTGCTCCTGAGCAGCCAGGCCACCACCCCCGCGATCAGGCCGCTGATCAGGCCGACGGTCGGTAACCCCAGCCACGCGCGCCTGCCGACCTCCTCGGGCTCCGGATGGGGACCGAGCGGGAGCACCGTCAGGAACCGGATCGCGCCCAGCGGCATCGTCCGAGCCCCTCACTCCCGCTTGAACGCCGCGGCCATCGCTCCCCCGATCAGCCCGGCCAGCACGTCGTCGAGCGTGAGCCAGCGCTCGTCCACCTTCCTCAGGATCCCGGGCTTCTCCCGATCGTACCGACCGAAGTTAAAGAGCCCCGCGAACCCGCCCAACTCCATCGCCACGAACTGCCCGAGCACCTCGTCGAAGTAGATCCACCCGGGGTCCTCCTCCACCCCCTCGCACTCCCGCGGTCGGGATCCCAGGCGCAGGAACCGATCCACGATCACGGCCGCGAACACCGCCAGGGCCACGTTGGGGTTCCTCAGGGCGCGTTCGAGCTCCTCCCGCACCCGCTCCTCGCACTCCTCCGACCACTCTCCCACGAAGAGCGCCCGGCCCGCCTCGACGAGATCGTCCAGCGTGATCCCCTCCCGCTCCAGCAGCTCGGCGACCGACGGGGTGGGCGAGTACCCGGCGCGCTCGGCCGCGGTGACCACCGCCTCCTCCACGGCGCTCATCAGCCGCTCCCCGAGCCCGGTTGCGGGCCCGCAGAACACGTCCCGGTGCTCGCCCGGCGGGCACGCGACGAGGACGGAGTCCGTGGTCGTGCCGAGGCAGGGCCCCTCGTTCCCCAGCAGCAGCCGGAGGACCGCATGGCACTTGGCCTCCGTCGCCCACGCGAGCGCCTCGACCAGCGAGCGGCGGGAGAGCGGCCGCCCCACGACGACGATCACGTTCACCGTCCCGGGCCCGCACGACCCGGGCTTAGACCGGGAGCAGTAGGCGTTGCTGAACCCGGCCGTGGCCAGCGCGAAAACGTCACCCTTTTGAACCGTCGCCGCCCGCCCCACGTCCGCCGCGGTCAGGAAGGCGACGGTTTCTTCCGGATCCAGGTCCAGCTCCCGCAGCCGCTCCCGCACGTACGACCGCGGGTCCTCGTGCCTCCAGTCCCTCTCCACCCGCAGGTTCGCCACCCACCGGGCCCGACCCGTCCCCCGGGAGTAGAAGGCACTCGAAACGTACTTCACCGGTTGGTCGAACTCCACCACGACCGCGCGCTCGTCCTTCACCACGTGAAAGAACTCCAACGAGCGAGCCCCCTGGGGGTTAACCGCGTGGCCGAGTCCGAGCGGCCCGAGGACGCCGGCAAGGAGTACACCACCATTTCTGAAATCTCCGGACCGCTGATGGTCGTTGAGGGCGTCGAGGGGGCCAAGTACGGGGAGGTCGTGGAGGTCGAGCTCCCCACGGGCGAAGTCCGGCACGGCCAGGTCCTGGAGACGCGCGAGGACGCCGCCGTCGTGCAGGTCTTCGAGGGCACGTCCGGCATCGACGCCACCTCGACCAAGGTCCGGTTCACCGGTGAGACGCTCAAGATCCCGGTCTCCACGGACCTGCTGGGTCGCATCCTTAACGGTCGTGGAGAACCCATTGACGGCGGCCCCGAGATCGTTCCGGAGGACGAGTTGGACATCCACGGCGCCCCGATCAACCCGGCCGCGCGCAAGTACCCGAGCGACTTCATCCAGACGGGCATCTCCGCGATCGACGGCATGAACACCCTGGTGCGCGGTCAGAAGCTGCCGATCTTCTCCGGCTCCGGACTCCCGCACAACGAGCTCGCCGCCCAGATCGCCCGGCAGGCCACCGTGCCCGGCGAGGAGGAGGAGTTCGCGGTCGTCTTCGCCGCGATGGGGATCACGCACGAGGAGGCGGCCTTCTTCCGCCGAGAGTTCGAGGAGACCGGCGCCCTGGACCGGGCCGTGCTGATCCTGAACCTCGCGGACGACCCGGCGATGGAGCGGATCATCACGCCGCGGATCGCCCTGACCATCGCCGAGTACCTGGCCTTCGAGAACGACATGCACGTGCTGGTCATCCTGACGGACATGACGAACTACTGCTTCGCGCCCGGCACCAGGGTGATCACCGCGTCCGGCGACGTCGTCGAGATCGATGAGATCGTCGAGAGGGCCGTCGAAACCGCCGTCGACGGCGGTCTGAAGGAGGGGTCAACGGAGGTTACCGTCGGGGTGACCGACGTCAAGACCCTGGCGTCGTGGAACGGCGATCTGACCACCAACAACGTGGTGGCCGTGGAGAAGATCAAGGCCCCGAACCGCGCCGTCAGGGTGAAGACGAGGAGCGGCGCCGAGCTGGTAGTGTCCGAGGACCACAAGTTCCTGGTGGACACGGAGGACGGCCCCAGGATGGTCGAGGCGTCCGAGCTGAAGCCCGGCGACGAGCTGTACTCCGTGAGGGAGCTCCGGGTCAGCGAGAGGGTTCCAACGTACCTGGAGCTGCTCCTGGAGGCGGAGGACGAGTTCTACGTGCACCCGACCGAGGAGTTCGAGGAGGCCGTGGCCGAGCGGTACGGGAGCCTGGCCGAAGCGTGCCGGGAGGAGGAAATCCCGTACAGGGACAGGGAGGCCAAGGGACGGAGGTACTACGAGCTGTCCGAGTTCGCCAGGCTGGCGACGGCCGTGACCGAGAGCGTTGACGAGGCCACGGAGTACATCGACTACGTGACCGCCGGAGGCAGGAAGAAGGTCAGGTTCGCGTCGCCGAGGCCCGGAGAGGAGGTGATGTACGTCGCCGGATTGGTGGCGTCGGACGGGACCGTGGACACCGACCGAGGGTTCGTGATGTTCTCGAACACGGAGGAGGAGCTGCTGTCGGCGTTCGAGGAGATCGTGGCGGAGGAGTTCGACGTCGACGCCCTCGAGACGGAGAACCGGAACGGCGTGACGATGCTCCGGGTCAACAGCCGCGTACTCGCCCGGGTGTTCGAGAGGCTCGCGGACCCGAAGACGGTCCTGAAGATGCCCCGGAAGCTCGTCGCCGCTTACCTGGCCGGCTACGTGGACGGCGACGGTCACCTGAAGGACGGCAAGATCGTGATCACCACGGCCGACAGGGAGCGGGCCGGGGACCTACAGCTCCTGCTGAAGAGGCTCGGAGTGCCGAGCGTGCTGCGCGAGCGGGACGGCGTCTACGACGTTGTCGTGACCGGTCACGACGCCGCGGAGCTGGCCGAGGAGCTGCCGCTGAGGCACCCGCGGAAGGCGAAGGCCGCGGCGTCGATGTCACCCGGGCGAAGGTCGTCCAGGTTCGACCGGGTGTCGCGCAGGTTCGGCAGGCTGCTCCGGGAGATTAGGAGGAAGTACGGCGTCAGGGCCTCGGACCTGGGGCCGTCCAGCACGATCTCGCAGATCGAGGGCGGCGAGAGGCGCGCGACCCGGCGCCTCGCGCTGAGGATCGTGGAGAGGCTAGAGGAGATCGTCGGCGACGTCGAGGAGGTCCGTGAGCTGCGGAGGCTGGCGGAGGGCAACTACGTGCTGGACGAGGTGGTGGAGGTGGAGACCGTGGGGTACGAGCACGACTACCTCTACGACGTGACCGTGATCCCCGACCACACCCTGGTGGTGGAGAACGGCATCATCACGTCGAACTGCGAGGCCCTGCGTGAGATCTCGGCGGCGCGCGAAGAGGTGCCCGGTCGACGCGGCTACCCGGGCTACATGTACACGGACCTGGCCACCATTTACGAGCGGGCCGGCTGCATCCGGGGCCGGAAGGGCTCGATCACGCAGATGCCCATCCTGACGATGCCGCACGACGACATCACGCACCCGATCCCGGATCTAACGGGCTACATCACCGAGGGTCAGATCGTGCTGAGCCGGGACCTGCACCGGCGCGGTATCTACCCGCCGATCGACGTGCTGCCGTCGCTCTCGCGGCTGATGGACGAGGGTATCGGTCCCGGCAAGACGCGGGAGGACCACGCGGACCTGGCGAACCAGCTGTACGCGGCTTACGCGGAGGGTCGGGACCTGCGCGACCTGGTGGCGGTGGTCGGCGAGGAGGCGCTGACGGAGCGCGACCGGAAGTTCCTGAAGTTCGCGGACGAGTTCGAGCAGCGGTTCGTGAAGCAGGGCCGCGACGAGAACCGGGACATCGAGGAGACGCTGGACCTGGGTTGGGAGCTGCTCGCGATCCTGCCGGAGCGGGAGCTGAAGCGGGTGAGTGAGGAGTACATCAAGAAGTACCACCCGAAGTACCGGGAGAAGCGGGAGGAAGAGGAGGGGTCCGAGGGGTCGGAGGAGTAGTCCCGGCCCCCTCCCACGCTCCGTTTCCCGGGGGTGTTCCCGGTGACCCAGGAGGAGATCTTGGAGGACGTGAATCCGACGCGGATGGAGCTGCTTAAGCTCAAGGACCGAATTGAGCTGGCCAAAAAGGGCCACAAGCTGTTGAAGGAGAAGCGCGACGCACTCATCATGGAGTTCTTCGATTTGGTGAAAAAGGCCTCGGAGGTGCGGGAGCGGGCCGTTGAGAGGCTGATGAAGGCCTACGAGAAGCTCGCGGCGGCGAAGACCACGGTCGGCGCGGCGGGCGTGAGGTGCGCGTCGATGGCCGCGGCGGAGGAGGTGCGGGTCGACGTGGGGTCCCGCAACGTGATGGGCGTCGTCGTCCCCATCCTGGAGCGGGTGAGCGGGGACGGCGGGGTGCGGCTGGCCTACGGCTTCGCGGACACGTCCGGGGCCCTGGACGAGGCGGCGCGCGCGTTCCGGGAGGCCCTGGACGCCGTCCTGGAGCTGGCCGAGATCGAGGAGACGCTGCGGCTGATGGCGGAGGAGATCGAGCGGACGAAGCGGCGCGTGAACGCGCTGGAGCACATCGTGATCCCGCGGCTGGAGAACACGGAGAAGTACATCGAAATGAAGCTGGACGAGCAGGAGCGTGAGAACTTCGTCCGGCTGAAGCGGGTCAAGAGCCTGATCGAGCGGAGGCGCGTGGAGGAGCTCGAGGAGCGGCTGCGCGAGTCCGGGGCCGAGCTGCCGGAGCTGGAGTAGGGGGATCCGGCGTTGGTCTTCGTAACCGTGGCCAAGCGCCGCGTGGCCGAGCGCGTTCGGCGGCAGCGGGAGCCGTACGATTTCAGGACAGATACGTTCAAGGGCCAGTTCCGCCCGATCATCTCGGCCGAGGACGTGACCGTGGAGGAGGGTGAGGATCTGGTCATCGAGGTGGAGCCCATCGAGATCCCACCGCACACGATGGTGCTGCTGTCCCCGTACGCCCGTAACCCCTACGGTCACGTGATCGCCGTCGGCGAGGAGCACCCCAAGATGATGGAGATCGGGCGGAAGGTGGAGCGGGTTTACTTCGCCGCCGTGAGGCACGGGAGGATCCGGAAGGGCGACGTGCTGGGCGTGCTCATCCTAATCGACCTGAGAGGTGAGTAGGGTTGCGCGACTCCTCCCCCTCCTCCCGCGACGCCCTCGATCGAAAGTTGATTCAGGAGATACTGCGGATCAACCGGCACCTGCCGCGCCGCCGGAAGACCCTGGACGAGCTCCTGCGGGAGGAGCGACCCCACGTCGTCAATCGCGACGGGACCCGGCA
The DNA here is from genome assembly GCF_053997775.1 of Methanopyrus sp. Lineage (NCBI taxonomy): Archaea > Methanobacteriati > Methanobacteriota > Methanopyri > Methanopyrales > Methanopyraceae > Methanopyrus > Methanopyrus sp. The sequence continues at coordinate 45,246 of NZ_JBMXXF010000052.1, read as the reverse complement.
CTACTTCCGGCGCGAGGAGCTCGAACTGCTCGCCGAGCTGCTGCCGAAGTACCTGCACGGTCGGCTGAAGCTGCCCATACTCATCGAGCTCGGGTACTCCGGCACGGCCATCGTCCGCGGGAGGGCCGAGGTTCGCGTCGTTTGCGAGATCCTGGGGGAGGAGTGGAAGTTCGGCCAGGAGCGGGTGGAGTTGAACTACCTGGACGTTCGGAAGGTGCGCCGGAGGCTGCCCACCACGACGCAGTACATGTTCAGCACGGAACCGCTGAGGCGGGCCGATCGCGTTGCGCGAGAGGGATAAGCGGCGGCTGCTCGCGCTCGTGGTAAGGGTCGCTCCGCTGGCCGCCACGATCACGCTCGTGGTGGGTTTCCTCGTTCTGATCCTGCTGCTCCTAACCGGGCACGCGAAGCTGCCCGCGCGTTGATCGGGTCAGATCCGAACACCCCGGATACGGACGGAATGCACCCAAAACCTAAAGAACCCTGATTCCACGGAGGTACCGGACCCTGGCCCGGGAACACCGGATCCGGGGTGATCGTGATGGCCGTGGAACTACCCAAGGCCGCCATCGAGCGGATCTTCCGGCAGGGTATCGGCGAGAGGAGGCTGAGCCAGGAGGCTAAGGACGTGATCTACGAGTTCGTCCCGAAGATGGCCCGGTACGCCGCCGACTCCTCCAAGGCCATCCTGGACGCTTCGGGCAAGAAGACGCTCATGGAGGAACACCTGAAGGCGCTGACCCAGGTCCTGATGGTGGACGGGGCCGAGGAGTACGACGGGGAGCTGTTCGGCCGGGCTACCGTGCGGCGCATCCTCAAGGAGGCGGGCGTCGAGCGGGCGAGCGCCGACGCCGTGGACCTGTACAACAAGCTGATCTGCCGGATCACCGAGGAGCTGGGCGAGCGGGCCGCCGAGTACGCCGACGAGGACGACCGGAAGACCGTGCAGCGCGAGGACGTGGAGCGGGCCATCACCTGCATCATGCCGCGCGCCGACGAGTTCCTCTAACCCCCGCTCCCCTCACGCCCCCACAGGAATCTTCTGATCTTCCTGGCCCTCCGCTCGCCGATCCCCTCCACCCTCTTCAGCTCGCTGACCTCCGCCGTGACCACCCGGCCCACGGATCCGAACCGTTCCAGCAACCTCCTCGCTAGTTCCGGCCCCACCCCCGGGATGCACGAGAGCATCTCCACCCTCAGGTCCTCCACGTCCCTCCTGCGCCGGGGCTGCGCGGGACGCTCATCCCGGGCCACCCGGCGCGCCATCCGGTACAGCAGCTCGGCCGTCTCACCCGGGCCCGACGACTGCAGCACGGTCAATCCGAAGTCCACCGCCAGCGCCGCGAGCGCCCCGTCCACGGACTCCGGCTCCACCTCCCGGCGCGGGTTCCCCTCCACGATCAGCACCGGACGCTCGAACTCCCGGGCCAGCTCCCGCGCCTGATCCATCAACCGCCCGTCCTTTAGCGACTCCGCGAAGTCCCGCTCCGACTTCCGCTCCACCCCCACCCGCTCCCCGATCATGTAGTCCGCCACCTCCAGGTTATCACGCTCCAACCTCACCGGCCGCCGCCGAAGGTGCTCCACCACCCGCGTGTTCATCTCACGGGAATCCACCACGATCGTGGGCACGTGCGGCGGGACCCCGTCCTCCTCACCGCCCTCACGCTCCCCCGAGGTGCCTTTTTCCTTCAGGAACCGCGTCAGGGAGACCGCCCGATCGCCGCCCCGCCTCCGGACCCTACGACCGCCACCGGAGGGACGGTCCGATCGCTCGGACCGTAGCCGCCGCTGCACCCGCCGGACCGCCTTCAGCATCCTCCGCTCCCGGGCCCTGGACACGTGGAAGTAGATCTCGTCCAGCGTGGGGAACCGGCCCCGAGACACGAGCACGTAGGCCGTGCCCGAAGACCCGTCCCTAGCCGTGCGCCCGATCCGCTGCACGGTCCGTATCTCCGAGGGGACCGGCTCGTACAGGATCACCCGGTCGCAGGCCGGTAAGTCGAGCCCCTCCTCACCCACGCTCGTGGAGACCAGCACCCGGGCCTCCCCGGACCGGACCCGCTCGACCGCCTTCATTTGCTCCTCCTCGCCCATGTGCTGCTTGCCGAGCAGGAGCGATGCGGGCACGCCCTCCTCGCTCAGGAACCGGTGCAGGAGGCGGGCCGTGTCCACGTACTGGGTGAACACTAGGACCGTCCCCGACCCGCCCACCAGCTCCAGCACCCGGGGAAGCTTCGGGTGGTCCGGGCGCCCCCGGTTCACGGCCCGCTTCGCCACCCGCACGGCGCGCTGCAGGTCCGGGTCCCCGAGCACGCGCCGGAGTGCCAGGCCCCGCTGCCTATCCCTCAGCCGCTCCACGTACCGGAGGAATGGTCGCGTCCCCTGCGTCTCCAGGATCTCCCGGCCCTTGGCCAGCCGGATCGCCTCCGCCACCACCCCGAGCGCTCGGGCGTAGAAGTCCGACCGCTCCCGCCTTCGGGCCTTCAGCTCCCGCAGTTCCTCCCGCAGCGAGAGCAGGCGACCCGTCCAGACCCCGGAGATTCGATCCAGGACCCCCATGTCCCGGAGCGTCTCGAGCCGGCGCCGGTACGCCCGGTGCAGCCCCTCCCGCGCCTCCTCGAACCAGTCGGGTAGCTCCACGTCCACCCACTCCACCCGCACCCGGCCCAGGTAGGGCTTCACGTCCGGATCCTCCTCCGTCTTGACGATGATCCGCTCGATCCCGAGGTTCCGCACCACCTCGTTGATCCGGTCGACGTCGGAGCCGGGCGAGGCGGTCAGGCCCACGATCAGACCGTTCAGCTCCCGGGCCACGTACACGTACGGGTACCCTCCCACGGCCCGGTGCGCCTCGTCAAAGACCGCGACCGTAAACCGGTCCGAGGAGACCCGTCCCTCGATCACGTCGTTCCGGACGACGTGCGGCGTGGCGACCACCACGTCCGCCCGCTTCCATAGGGTACCGCGCTCGTCCGGCCGGACCCTCCCTGTCAGCGCCAGGACCTCCAGCCCCTTCGTCACCCGCTCGATGAGCCGGGCGTGCTGCTCCACGAGCGGCACGGTGGGGGCCAGCATCAGGGCCTGACCGCCGCGCTCCTCCAGCGCGCCGGCGATCGCCAGCACCCCTACGACCGTTTTCCCCAGGCCGGTGGGCATCACGACGAGGGTGTTCTCCCAGCTCTCCAGGATCTCCCGGGCCGAGTTGACCTGGTACCTGCGCCGTTCCAGCACGTCCCAGCGGATCAGTCTCCACCTGACCATCGTCTCAGGACCTCCTCCGCCCGCTCTCGAAACCGCCTCACGGCCTCCTCCGGGTCGTCGCACTCGGACGCGATCTCCCGGCGGATGCGGCTCAGGATCTCCCCCAGCCTTTGAGAGGCCTTCCCCTCCCTCGCGGCCCTTTTCATGATCTCACCCATCGCCCTCCTGGTGGCCCGGTCGACCTCGTCCACGGACTCCGGGTGAGGTCGGCGCTCGCGCTCCTCGGGCCGGTGCACCGAGAGTCCCGATCGGACGAACCTCAGGACCCGGTCCGTGACCTCCGGCTCGGTCAGTCGCAGCGCGCTCCGCTCCCACCACCGGTCCGGGTTCGGCGGCTCGAACCGCTCGTGCAGCCGGCGCACCACCTCGTCGGGGACGGGGCGGCCCCGGTCGGCGTTCCGCCGGAGGCACTCCTCCAGCGGCACGTCCAGCCACGCGATCCCCCACGGGACCTCCCGCTCCAGGGCCAGCCGGGCCAGCTCCCGGCGCATGCTGGCGTAGTAATTGGTGTCGTCGGCGATGACCAGGTCCAGCCCCTCCTCCAGCAGCGCTCCCACGGTGCGGAGGAAGGTCCTGCGGGCGACTCCCTCGAGCCGGGGCCTGAACCTGTCCCGCCAGAGGAACCCGCGGATGGCGTCCGCCTCGACGTGCGCCACGTCCCAGCCCCTCCGGCGGAGATAGGCGGCCAGCTCGGTCGCGAAACACGTTTTACCGGAGGCCGGTGGTCCCGCCAGGATCAGCAGCCTGGTCACGCGCCGTCACCCCGGGGTGGTGCGGCTTGGGCATTCGCGAGAGGCTGAGGGGCTCGCGCGACCCCCGGTACCTGTTCTTCGGCGGTAAGGGTGGCGTGGGCAAGACGACCTGCGCGGCCGCGACCGCGGTCTGGCTGGCGGAGCAGGAGGGTAAGGAGGTGCTCGTGGTCTCCACGGACCCGGCGCACTCGCTCTCGGACTCGTTCGACCAGGACATCGGCTCGGAGCCGACGCCCATCGAGGGCGTGGAGGGGCTGAAGGCGATCGAGATCGACCCGGAGAAGGCGGCCGAGGAGTACGTGGAGACGATGCGCCGCGTCTACGAGATGACGGACGACGAGAGCCTGAAGGAGATGTTCGGCGGCGAGGACATGCTGAAGGAGCAGGAGGAGCTGCTGAAAAGCTCGCCCGGTATCGACGAGGCCGCGGCCTTCCAGAAGTTCATGGAGCTCATGCGGGACGACTCGTACGACGCGATCGTGTTCGACACGGCGCCCACGGGTCACACGCTGCGGTTCCTCTCCATCCCGGACACGCTGGAGCGTCAGGTTAAGACGATGATCAAGGTGCGGAAGACGCTGCGGCAGGTTAGCAGGATGCTCAAGTCCATCATCCCGTTCGCGGGGGGCGAGGACGAGAGCGAGGAGGACGAGATCCTGGACAACCTGGAGCGGATGAAGGAGGAGATCGAGGAGGTGCGGGAGATCCTCAGCGACGCCTCGCAGACGGCGTTCCGGCTGGTCGTGACGCCGGAGGAGATGGCGATCTACGAGGCCCGGCGGGCCCTGAGGACGCTGAATCACTATGAGATCCCGGTGGACATGATCATCGTGAACAAGGTGATGCCGAAGCGGGCGGAGGAGTGCGAGTTCTGCCGGACGCGGCGCGAGATGGAGGAAAAGCGGTTGGAGCTGGTTGAGAAGTACTTCGGCGACAAGGACATCGTGCAGATCCCACTGTTCGCCGAGGAGGTGCGCGGGCTCGAGCGCATCCGCGAGGTGGCGGAGGTGCTGTACGGGGAGTAGGTGCGGGAGCGCCGTTGCGCCGGTACGAGCTGCACGTTCACACGTACCTTACGGACGGGGAGCTGCTGCCGGCGGAGCTCCTCCGGCGGGCTGAGGAGCTGGACCACGAGGTGCTGGTGTTCGCGGAGCACGTGGACCCTTCGAACCTGGAGGACGCGGTGACCCGGCTGGCCGAGGCCTGCGACCGGCTGCGTGGCCACTACAGGACCGAGCCGGTGCCCGGGGCGGAGCTGACGCACGTCCCGCCGGGTCTGATCCCGGACCTGGCGGAGGAGGCCCGGGACCACGGGGCCGAGCTGGTCCTGGTGCACGGAGAGACGCCGGCGGAGCCCGTGAAGGAGGGAACGAACCGGGCCGCGGCGGAGTGCGACGCGGTGGACGTGCTGGCCCACCCGGGGCTCATCGACCTGGAAACGGCCCGGATCGCGGCGGAAAACGGGGTGGCGTTGGAGCTCTCCACGAAGCACGGGCACTGCCTGGCCAACGGTTGGGTGGCTCGAGTCGCCCTCGAGGTGGACGCGCCCCTGGTGCTGAACACGGACGCGCACCGTCCCGACGACCTGATCTCGCCCGAGGAGGCCGAGGTGATCGCGCGCGGGGCTGGAATCCCGAGGAAAATGACGCGTTGGGTGCTGGAGGAGGTGCCCCGAAGGCTGCTGCGCTAGCCCTTGACCACGCCGATGGGTCGCAGCCGGACGACCGGGTCCGAGATGCCCGCCTCGTCGACCGCCCTCACGACCTCGTCCACGTCCTTGTACGCCGGTGGGGCCTCCTCGGCCACCACCGGCATGCTCGCCGCCTTGACCAAAATGCCCCGCCGCTCCAGCTCCTTGGCGACGTCCTCGCCCCAGAACTTCCGCTTCGCCGCGGCCCGGCTCATCGTCCGGCCCGCGCCGTGGCAGGTGCTGCCCCACGTCTCCTCCATGGCCTTCTCGGTGCCGATCAGGATGTACGAGCCCGTACCCATGTCACCCGGGATCAGCACCGGCTGCGGCAGGCCCTTGAACGGCACCGGCTCGCCGTGCCGCTTCAGCGCCTCCTCCGTGAACGCCCGCGTCGCACCCTTCCGGTGCACGACCAGCCACCGCTCCTCGCCGTCGACCGGGTGCCGCTCGATCTTGGCCATGTTGTGCGCGATGTCGTAGATCACCTCGATGCCCATGTCCTCCGCGTCCCCGTACTCGTCGCCGAACACCTCCACGAAGGACTCCCGCGTCCAGTGCGAGATCATCTGCCGGTTCGCGAACGCGTAGTTCGCCGCCGCGTTCATCGCGTTGAAGTACCGCTTAGCCTCGTCCGTGCCCATGGCCGCGCACGCCAGCTGCCGGTCCGGAATCCTCACCCCGAACCGCCGCTCCACGTCTCGCATCGACCGCTCCATGATCCTCAAGTGATCCGAGCAGATCTGGTGACCGAAGCCTCGCGAGCCCGTGTGGACCATGATCGTGACCTGGCCCTCCTCCTCGATGCCCATCTTCTCGGCGGCCTCCTTGTTGTAAATCTCGTCCACTACCTGGATCTCCAGGAAGTGGTTACCCGAGCCCAGCGTACCCAGCTGCGGCCGGCCACGCTCGATCGCCCGCTTGCTCGCCACGTCATCCCGCGGCCCGTACTCCTCCCAGCCGATCTCCTCGTACGCGTGCGACATGTTGCCCCGCGACTCGATCCGCTCCAGGTCCTCCTCGTAACCGTAGCCCTCCTCTACCGCCCACTCGGCGCCGTACAGCATCACCTGCCGCAGCTCCTGCGTGGTCAGCCGCACCTTCCGGTGCCGGGAGCCCAGACCGGCCGGTACGTTCCTGAAGATCGTCTCCAGCAGCTCCCTCAGCTTCGGCCGCACGTCCTCCTCCGTTAGGTCCGTCTTCATGACGCGCACGCCGCAGTTGTGCACCACGACGCCCTCGGCGATGAAGTTGTGAGCCTCATGGCAGACGCCGATGTCGTAGAACCTGTCGTACTCCGGCTCGACCCTCCTAACCTCCACCACCTCCTCGACGACGAACCCGCCCTCGAGCACCCTCTCCTCCTTGAACCTCTCGAACGTCGGGAAGTCCTTGGGCACCCTGACGCTTGAGATCCCTCCGTCGTAGACCACCCTCTCGACGAAGCGCCTGTTGACGACGTCCGCTACGGCTTCGTGCGCCTCCGTGATGCTCCCCGTCTCCTCGTACACCTCCATGGCGACCTCCGCGGCCTTCCCTCGGTCCCTCTTAACCCGCTCCTTAAGCTTCAGGTACGCGTAGGCGGCGAGCCCCTCGGTCTTCTTCCTCGGATCGTACTCGTAGCCGATCTTCCCTAAGAACCGCTTGATGTTCTCCTCGCCGACGATGGCCAGTCTGTAGACGACATTCTTCCTAGACTTTACCTTATACAGTGTCGTCTCGATTCCGAACTCCCTCAGAAGCTCCGCGACGTCATTCATGAACTCACGCAGGTTCTCCTCGAGCTCTTCCACCTTCGCTTGGGTGAGGCTGATCGGTAGCGGTGTGTAGCGCTTGAACTTGATCGCGCTGCCATCCGCCGCGAAGAGACCCGCCAGGAAGTTCCTCTTGACCCACAGGGGAGCCTCCTTGATCCAATCGGGCACCCTGTACGGCGTTTCGACCTTCCGACCCCTCGGCATGCCCAGCTTCTCCATCAGAAGGGCGAAGGACCTCGACGCCACCCTTAGCTCGGCCGAGGTCGCCTCGCCCTCGTAGCGCCCGCTGGTCGTCTCGATCTCGTACCTCCGCTCTCGAGTGTGGAGGCTGGCCTTCACGCCGAGGCTCTCCAGGTCCCTCTTCAGCTCCTGAAGCGTTCTCTCGTCGCCGTAGAAGGACAGCGTGAGCCTTCCGGCCTGCTCGCCCAGGTGACCGTCGCCCATGGCGAAGCCCAGGATCCTGGCGAGCGTACCCACCTTGGGATCGTCCCAGCGCAGCGGAATCAGGCCGCGTTCCTTGAGGTACCTCAGAACCTGCGGGTTCACGTCCTCGAAGTCGCTCTCGTCGAGTATCGTTCCCCTCTTCTCCTCGTACTCCACGCCTTCGAACGGGTACACGACGACCAGGTCTCCCTCCTCGATCTCACCCAGCTCGACGTACCCTTCGGGCGTCAGGACCGGGTGATCCTCGCTACCCTCGATGGTCAGACCGCTCTCCGTGACGAGCACTACCGCCCTTTCGCCCTCCTCGATCTCGCGCTCCATCACGAACTTAATCTCCGAGTCGTCCTCGCGTCCCTCGTCCACGTCGTACACCTTCAACTTCTGATCTGCTAACATCTTCGGGAGGTCCTCAACCTTCACCCAGCAACCGTGCTCGGTGAGGATCTTCGTGCCCGGCGCTAGGCAGTTAATGTCGTAGCCCACGCCTCCGGGACTGACCACACCATCCTCCACGTCGAACGCCGCGACGCCGCCGATCGGGAAGCCGTAACCGTAGTGAGCGTCCGGCAGCGCGATCGAATACTTGTAGATGCCCGGCAAACAGGCCACGTTCGCCACCTGGTCGAACACGCCCTTCTCCATCTCATCGATCAGCCGCTCGGTCGCGTAGATGCGGCCGGGAACCCTCATGCAGCCCTTGTAGTCCTCCGGAAGCTCCCAGACCACGTTGTCACGGATGTGCTTCAGCATCGACTTCGGGGCCATCTCGTCACCCCCGGGCCAGGATTTCCACCTCTCCGGAGGTCATGGCACGCGCGCCTTCTTTCAAATATTGAACGGCCCGCTCCAGCGCCTCCTTCAGGTACTCGGGCTCTACACCCGGCGCCCCGTGGGCCACCAGCAGCACCCGCTCCGTGTCCTCCCGCACCGCCGTCCGGCGCGAGTCCCGGTACGGCGAGACCGACACCGGACCCTTCTCGTCCGCCAGTACCACCATGTCCCTCGACAGCTCCACCTCCTCGCCGGCGATGTCCACCATCCGCTCGCCCTCACGCGCAGGTCGGATCACCAGGTCCCCGACCAGCGCGTCCCGGTCGAAGCAGCTGATCGGCACCCGGTACTCCGCGGACGCCAGGTTGTAGGAGTCCACCACCGCGTTAATGCGCGGGAACCGGCCCCGCAGCGCCCTCCGCAGCAGCGCCTCCCCGGCCGGCCGCGTCTTCGTGGGATCGATCCCGACGGACCACAGGTAATCCCGGTACGCCCGCACCACCGGGTCGTCCTTCAGCCCCTCCAGGTCGAACCGCTCCCGCAGCCGCTCCGTCACCCGCTCCACCAGCGCGCCCGCGTCCGCCGTCGGGTCCACCCCGTCCACCTCCACGTACGCGAAGGACAGGCCCCGCTCCAGCACCTCCTCCCGCACCCTCACGCGCAACCGGGATCACCCCCGGACCGGTCCAGGACGATCATCACCCGGTCCCCGTAGCGTTCGAACTCCGAGACGCTCCACTCGCGGCCGAAGGCGGCGGCCACCTGCTCGCCCGACACCCACTCGTTGTTCCCGGTGATCAGGTGGATCAGGGCGGTCGCGACCCGGGCCACCGCGCTCCTCGGGTTCGGCAGCACGACCACCGCCCGGGCCCCGGGGGTCGTCACCCTGGTGATCTCCCGCGACGCCCGGCTCAGGTCCAGGTGCTGCAGCACCTCGGAGAGCACGACCCCGTCGAAGTGGCCGTCCGGGAACGGGAGCTCGTGCGCGTCGGCGCGGACGAACCGGAGGTTCCCACCGTCCGATCTGGCCTGGGAGACCCGGATCATGCGGGCGTTGACGTCCACCCCTACGACCTCCGAGCAGTGCCGGGCCAGCCGGCGCGCGAGGTACCCGGTGGCGCACCCGACGTCCAGGACCCGACGGCGCCCCTTTAGACGGTCCACCACCTCGCGAACCAGCCGTCCCGGGAGCGAGAGTGGGGACGCCTCGTACACCGCGGCCAGCATCGAATAGAACACTTTTTGTCGCAGGCGCTCGCGGCCCCGACCCACCGGAAGCCCCCCTGGACGGGGTGCGCGCGGTTGAACGCGGCGATCCTCGCGATGATCGCGATAGCGCTGACGGTGCCGATCGTCTCCGAGATCAAGGAGATCGAGGACGCCATCACCAAGTACCTCCCGGTGCCGAAACCGCCGGAGATTCAAGAGAAGCCGGAGACCGGCGAGACCATCGAAGAAACCGCGGAGGAGACGCCCGAGAAGCGCGAATTGAAGCGGACGAGGGAGTTGCGAGAGGGCCAGCAGGTCCGCGGCGAGGTGGTGGGGAAGTCCGTGAGCGGGCGGCGGGCCGTGATCTACGTTCGCCCGCTCCAGCGCTCGGCGAGGGAGGTGTACAGAGTGGAGGTGCCGAGGAGCGCCGCCAGGGAGGTTCGGAAGGGCACCGTCGTGGAGGTTCGACGGACTGAGCGAGGGACCGTCGTCAGACCATCGACCCCGACCACGACGACCGCTCGAGCGGGCCGGGGCGGTGGGACCGCCCCCTCGGGCCGGGCCGGTCCCGCTGGAACCGCCGCCCGCACCGTCACCCATGGGGCGCCCTCTGGCGGCGGTGGTTCCGCCGCCGGTGGTGGTCGCACCGTCGCTACGAGCGCCGGGGGTTCCGCCGCCCCCACCGAGCTTCAGAAGGCACCTCCGAGCAGGCCCTCCCCGCCGGCCTCACCCTCGGTGACCGGCCGCCCGAGCGGTGGTGCGGCGACGGGCGGAGGTGGGGCCGGGACCGCGGGGAAGGGTGGCGGGCACGGTGGAGGCGCCGGAAAGGGCGGCGGTAAGAAGGGTGGTGGGAAGCCGAAGCCGGCCGGAGGTCCCGGCGGGGAGCAGGGTGGTCCGGCGTCGTCGGCGTTCACCCGGGAGAGTCCGTCGACCGGCGGAGGATGGTGGCCTTACGTGGTCGCGGTGGTGTTGTTGGGCGCGGTGGTCGGTGGGGTGTGGGCCGTGAAGCGGAGGAGGAGGTTCTACCGGGAGTTCGAGTTGGAGATATGAACGGGCGACGATTCGATAGGGTTGGGGGTGCTAGGTCTTGTCGAGGTTTGAGGACACGGGGTTCGGGTGGGTAAGGTACGGGGGCGAGCGGTACGATCACGACGTGTACGTGGACACGGAGGGGAACGTGCACCGGCGGGAGAAGGACCTGTCGCGTCGGAAGTTCGGAACCAGCCACCGGCTCGCCGCGGACGAGATCGAGCGGTTGTTGGAGCTGTGCGATGAGGAGCCGGAGGTGATCGTGGTGGGTACGGGGCAGAACGGGGTGTTGACGGTGACGGATGAAGCCAGGGAGTTCTGCGAGGAGCGTGGGATCGAGCTGGTGGACCTGCGGACGCCGGAGGCGATCGAGCGGTTCAACGAGTTGAAGGAGGAGGGCAAGCGGGTCGCGGCGATTATCCACACGACGTGTTAGCCGGGGCCGAACTCGACCTCGATGTACTCCTGGGTTCGCTCGTCCTGCGGGTTGTTGAACAGCTCCTTGGTCTCGTTCGCCTCCACCAGTTCTCCCTTCAGGAAGAAGGCCGTGTAGTCGCCGATGCGGTAGGCCTGCGGGAGGATGTGGGTCACGAAGACGATGGTCACTTCGCCCCGCAGCTCGAGCACGGTCTCCTCGATCTTCCGGGTGGCGATGGGGTCCAGGTCGGACGTCGGCTCGTCCATGAGGAGGACGTCGGGGTCGACGGCGAGGGCGCGGGCGATGCAGAGTCGCTGCTGCTGACCGCCGGAGAGCGCGGAGGCGGGGTCGTCCAGCCGGTCCTCGACCTCGTCCAGCAGGGCCGCCTTCTCCAGGGCCTCGTGCACGCGCTCCTCGATCTCGTCCTCGTCCATCCCCATCAGCCGTAGTCCGTAGGCCACGTTGTCGTAGATGGACATCCACGGGAAGGGGTTGGGGTGCTGGAACACCGTGGCCACGCGGCGCCGGTGGTGGATGATCTCCTCCTCGCTCTCGTACTCGAGGATGTTCTCCCCGTCGAACTCGACGACGCCCTCCGTCCGGGCGTAAGGGATCTCCTTGATCATCAGGTTCAGGCACCGGATGAACGTGGACTTGCCGCAGCCCGAGGGTCCAATGATCGTGGTGATCTTCTTCTCCGGGATCTCCAGGTTGATGCCCTTCAGCGCCTCCTTCTCCCCGTAGTACACGCGCAGGTCGTTCACCTTGAACGCGACCATGGACTACACCTCCCGCCCCACCTTGCGCTCGAACCGGTCGCGCATGTAAATGGCCAGGAAGTTCAGGCTCAGGGTCACGGCGACCAGGACCAGGGCGGCCGCGAAGGCCACCTGCCTGGCCTCCGGGACCATGAGGTACTCCTTCGCTATTAGGTATATCCGGAACGCCAGCGCGTCCGTGGGCTGCAGCACGTGCACGAACGGGTTCGACGTGACCAGCCCGATCATGACCGCGGTCAGGATGATTGGGGCCGCCTCCTCCGCGGCCCGGCACATGGACAGCGTGATGCCGGCGGTGATCCCCGGCTTGGCCATGGGCAGCAGCACGTCCTTCACAACGTGGTACCACGAGGCGCCCGCGCCGCGCGCCGCCTCGATGTACTCCCGGGGGACGGACCGGAAGGCCTCCTCCGCCGTCCGGACCACCACCGGCAGGTTCATCGTCGCCAGCGTGAGCGCGCCCGCGAGCACCGAGTAACCCATCTTCATGTACACGACGAAGAGCGTCGCGCCGAACAGTCCGTACACGATCGACGGCACGCCCGCCAGCGTGTCGATCGCGAACCGGACCGCCTGCGTGAACCGGCTCTCGCCCGCGAAGTGCGCCAGGTAAAGGGCCGTCGGCACGCCGACCAGCACCGCGAACACCGTGGAGTAGAACATCAGCGCCAGCGTGCCCAGCAGCGCCGGGTACAGCGCGCTGTGCACCGGGTCCCCGATGTGCACCGGCCCGAACAGGACGTTCCAGTCGAGCGCCCGGACCCCGTTCACGAAGATGTACCCGGTGATGCCCACCAGCGCGCCCGCCGCGATCACACCCGCCGCGATCATGAGCCCCGTCATGAGCCGGCTTACGAGCACCGGGTTCAGTCGTCCACCTTTCACCCGCCGCTTCCGGGGCCGGCCGGGGCGCCTTCGCACCCGGTGCGCGGCCACGATGACCGCGGTGACCATCAGCATCAGAATCAGTCCAGCGAAGTACAGCGCGTAGTACCCTGGGGAGCCCACGGGCAGGACCGTCGCCTGCAGGAGGATGTGCGCCGAGAGCGGTCGGCACGGGTCCAGCGGGGACTTCGGGATCATCAGCGCGCCGCCGGAGACCAGCGCGACCGCGACCGTCTCACCCATGGCGCGCAGCGTGCCCAGCATGCCGCCCGACGCGATCCCGGAGATGGCGGCCGGCCACAGGACGGTCCGTACGACCTGCCACCGGGTGGCTCCCATGCCCCGCGCGGCCTCCACGTACTCGCGCGGGACCGAGCGAATGGCCTCCATCATTACGCTGGTCATGTACGGCAGGATCATGATCGCGACGATGATGCCGGCGACCAGGACCGAGTAGCCCGAGGGCGAGCCCAGGTAGTACCGAGCGAACGGGACCAGGGTGAGGATGCCGAACAGTCCGTACACGACCGAGGGAATCCCGGCGAGCATGTCGATGGCCGGCCGGAGCGTGCGCCTCAGGAACGTCGGGGCGAACTCCGCCAGGTACGTGGCGCAGAGGAGCGAGATCGGGAAGGCGATAGCCACGGAGATCGCGGTAACGTACAGGGTCGAGACGATCATCGGCAGCAGTCCGAGCCTGGGCGGGGTCGACTCTGGGTCCCAGGTCGTCCCCAGCAGGATCTGACCCAGCGAGTTGAACTGCAGCGCCTTCACGCCGTTCACGGTCAGGAAGAAGTAGATTCCAACCACCGCGGCGATGGACAGCGCCGCCGCGATCGTGAGGGAGGTGAGCATCCGGCGCGTCGTCTGCGCCTGCCTCACGGCCACCTCCCGCAGCGCGACCACCCCCGCAACGTTAGCCATCGTCTAACGATAGGCCGAACCGCGATGGAGCACTCACCCGCCGCTCGAAAAAATGGTGGGTGGTGAGGGGGGTCTACACCAGGGGCTTGATCTCCACGTACGGCTTCTTCATGAACAGCGGCGCGTTCGGTGGTACCGGCACGTAGCCCAGCTTCTCCGCGATCTTCTTGTTAACGTCCGGCTTCCGGACCCACTTGATCAGCGCGATCGCCGTCTTCGGCGCGCTGGACCGGTCGATAATCAGGTACTCGGCCCGCGTCAGCGGGTACTTCTTCGACTGGATCGTGCTCTTGTTCGCCTCGATCCCGTTCACCTTCAGCGGCTTGACCTGGCCCGGTACCTTCTTCTCCTTCTGCGCCTTCACGATGTACACGTAGTCCACGTAGCCGATCGCGTACGGCGTCTTCTCCACCTTCTCCAGCACCTCCGCGTTGGAACCGCACAGGATCGCGTCCTTCCGGTAGTCCTTCAGGTTCAGGTACTTGTCGAACGTCGCCCGCGTGCCCGAACCCTTAGCTCGACCGATCACGATGATCCGCTTGTGCGGCAACCCCGGCTTCACCTGGTCCCAGTACTGGATCTTGCCCTCGTAGATCGCCTTGAGCGTCTTCACGTCGATGTTGTCCAGCTGACCCAGCGTCTTCCCGTTCACGATCGGCACGATGCCGGACATCACTACCGGGCACATCACCGGGTCGCTCAGCTGCTGCGCCTCCTCCGGCTTGATCGGTCGCGAGGCCATCGCGATGTCGAACGACCCGTCGATCAGACCCTTGATACCCGCGCCCGAGCCACCGTCCGTGACCATCAGCTGCACCGGCTCGTTCGGCAGCCCGTGCACGCCCACTTGATCACCCAGCTGCTTCCAGGTCAGGTGCTGCTTCTCTCCGACCTCGCTTGCCACCTTCATCATGAACGGCATGAGGCTCGTTGAGCCACCGATCTTCAGCTGGGTCTTCACCTGCGACGCCGAGTAATAATAAGCCACGCCGCCACCGATCGCCGCCACGACGGCGACCGCGATCGCGACCGCGACGGACTTCCTCATGCGCCTCCCCCCGGCCTCGCCCCTCCCTTCGGTTTTTATAAGGATAACGGAGCGGGACATCGATTTCACATGATAGGAAGAGGGGTTCCCGATTGAAGCACTGCCGCGTCTGCGGGATTCCGGCCCGCGTGGAGGGGGTGGAGCTGGACGAGGACGGCGTCTGCCGGGCCTGCCGGCGCCAGCTTCCCCACCTACCGGACCCGGGAGAGCTGCGCGAGCGCACGATCAAGGAGCTGAAATCCTGCGATCGGGTGGCCGTGGCCGCCTCCGGAGGTCTCGACAGCCTCGCCGCGCTCGCCCTCGCCGCCCGCCATTGCCGCGAGGTCGTGATGCTCACGGTCGACACCGGCACCCTCCACCCGGAGGCCTGGCGGCGCCTGCACCTCGCCCGCCGCCGGCTCGACGTGGAGTGGCGCGTGGTGGGGGACGTGGATCCCTTCCTCCGGCTCTTCGAGCGCCGGCTCTCGAGGGCCCAGTCCCCCTGCGGCCCCTGCTCTCGGATGATCGAGCGCCGGTGCGTGCGGGCCGCCCGGAAGCTCGGCGTTGACGCTCTCGTGACCGGGCACGAGCTCCCGCACGGGACCGACCCGGTCGTCCCGAAGGACCCACCCGTGATCCGCGCCATGTGCGGGTGGACGGAGCGGGAGAGGCGGGAGCTGGTTAGGGAGGAGCTCGGGATGGAACCGAAGAAGCTGGCCGGCTACACGTCCAACTGTGTCGTGCTACCCTTCGCGCTCCGGCGCTTCCACGAGGAGCACGGTTACAGCTTCGAGGCGCCCCGGCTCGCCGCCATGGTTCGGCTCGGTTACCTCGGCAAGCGGGAGATGTGGCGGAGGCTCGAGCCGCCCGGTGAGGAGGAGTTGAGGGGACTGCTGGAGGAATGCCGGGGCTGGATCCCGAGGCGGCTGGAGCGGGTGCTGCGGTAGACGTTGCGTTCAGCCGGTGGGCCCGGAAGTGGGGGATGACCAGTCTAAGGCGGCTCCTGAACCTGCTCAGGGAGCGGCTGGATGGACGGCGCGTCCACCTAATGCTCTCCGGCGGTCAGGACAGCGCCGTCGCGGCCCGCGTCCTTCGGCTCGCCGGACTCGAGGTGGTCGCCGTGCACGTGACCCACCGCTGGACGTGGCCCACCCCGGGGCTCGAGGCGCGGCGGATGGCCCGCCGCCTCGGGCTCAGGCTGCGCGTCGTCGACGTCACGGACCGGCTGCTCGAGAGCCTTCCCGGGGCCAAGGGTCGGTCGGTGTGCAGGATCTGCAAGCACGCGATGATCGAGGCGGTGCTCGAGGAGCTGGGGCCGGAGGTGTTGGCCACGGGCGAGTGCGGGCTCGACACGATCGCCGGGGCGGTCCTGGACCTCGCCCGGAGGACCGGCGAGGAGCCGGAGTTCGTCCAGGTGCCGAAGCGGTTCTTTGGGGGCGAGACGCTCGTCGTCCGGCCTCTCATCCGGCTGCACGAGCGGGACGTGCTCCGGCTGGCCGAGAGGCTGAACGTCCGGGTACGCAGGGTCGGGGAGACGGGGGACCTCAGGCGCGGGCGGCGCGAGGGGTGCCCGCTGCAGCACCTGGACCCCGAGGTGACGGTCACGGAGGAGTTGCTGGAGGAGGTCTGGCGGGTCAACCTCGCGGCCCTGCGCGCCGCCCGCCGGCTCGGCCGCCGGGTCGCGGTCAAGTGGCCCTCGTTTCGGCTCCTCCTCCCGGGATCCGGGGAGTGCGAGCGGAGGCTGGTGGCGGAGCGCGCCTGGGGGGAGGCGGTCCGGTCCGGATCCTCGGCTCGGCTCGAGAAAGATACTTAACGGCGTTAGGGCGCCCTAACGGCGGGGTGATCGAAAATGGCCCGGTACCGGTACGTCGGACCCTGCCGGTGCGGGTTCGGACCGCACGCGTTCTACGAGGACACGGAGACGGGAGAGATCAAGCACGCCTGGGAGATCCTGGGAGAGAAGGGGGTCCCCGTGCCGCCGGCGTGGCCCGGTGGCTGGCGCGGAGGACCGGGATGGAGAGGCGGTTGGGGAGGCGGCTGGTGGTGGGCGGCGATGACGGACGAGGAGACGCGGGAGAAGATGATCGAGGCCATGCGGAAGGCCTTCGGCGAGGACTTCGCCGAGACCATGAAGGAGCTCGCGGAGAGCTTCAGCAGGGCGGCCGCCGGCGAGGTCGAGAGGGACGAGCTCAGGGAGCTGCGGAAGAAGCTTGAGGAGCTGGAGAGGAAGCTTGAGGAGCTAAGCAAGGACGAGGACTAAGGGGACGGTCGGGCGTGCCCGCCGCCACCCGGAGCGGCGTGAAGGTCTTCCGGTGCTCGAGGTGCGGTGAGCTCATCGAGGTGCCCTACGGCGCGCCCAAGCCGGCCAGCTGCCCCAACTGCGGCGCTCCGGCCGTCTTCATCCACCGCGTGAACCCGGGCCCGGGTACCTGGGGAGGTTACGCGGGCATCGGTCGCGGGATGGGCCGCGGTGGGCCGGGACGCGGTGGCCCCAGGCGCGGTCGCGGGGGTCCGTGGTAGGTGCGCGTGGCGGTGATGGTCGAGGGCGACGGCGTCTCGGCCCGGTTCGCCCGCGCCCCGGAGATCCGGGTGTACGAGGTCGAGGGCGACGAGGCCGAGCTCGTGGAGTCCCGGGAGAACCCGGCGGCCGGTCTGCCCCGAGGGGCCGGTCGGCAGATCGTCGGCGTGCTCGCCCAGCTCGACGTGGACGCGACCGTCGCCGGCCGGTACGGGCCCAACGCCCTCCAGGGGCTGAAGGCTCAGGGTATCAAGGCCTACATCGCCGAGCCCGGCACGGACCCGGAGGAGGCCGCGCTTAAGGCGGCCCGAGGCGAGCTGCCCGAGGGATGACGGTTGAGGCTCGCGGTGACCGGCGGCAAGGGCGGCGTGGGCAAGACGACGATCGCGGCGCACGCGCACCGGCTGTTGGGCTGGACCACCGTGGACCTGGACGTCACCACGCCCAACCTGCACCTGTACCTGGACTGCGAGGAGGAGGCCCGGAGTAGGGTATGCCTGATCGGCCCCGAGGTCGACCCGGACCGGTGCACGCTGTGCGGCGAGTGCGCCCGGGTCTGCCACTCGGGTGCCGTGATCGTGGGTCGGTCCTGGGACCTGGACCCGGGCCTGTGTCACGGGTGCGGCCTGTGCCTGGATGCCTGCCCGCGGGACGCCCTAACGCCCCGGGAGATCGAGATCGGTGAGGTGCGCGAGTACCGGGTGCGGGAGACGGGGGCCCGGCTTCTCTCCGGCCGGCTTAACGTCGGGGACCGCCGCTCCCGGCACCTCGTGCGTCACCTGCTGGACCGCACCGAGGATCGACCTCGGCTTTTGCTGGACACCCCCGCGGGCGCCGGGAAGGAGGTGTACGACGTCCTCAGGGCCGTTGACGCAGCGCTCGTCGTCACGCAGCCCACGCCCGCCGCGCTCCGGGACCTGCGCCGCCTACTTCGGGTGATCCGGGCCGCGCGCGTGCCGCACGTCGTGCTGATCAACCAGGCGGACCTCTCCGAGCGTTGGACGAGGCGGGTCGAGCGGGAGGTCGAGGTCCCCACGTGGAGGGCGCCCCGGGTGGATGACCCGCTGGGGTCCGACGAGCTGCGCGACGTCGTCCGGGAGGCCCTGGACGGGCTGAGGGAGGAGGCCGCTTGAGGATCGCCGTCCTGGGCGGGAAGGGCGGCGTCGGGAAGACGGTGCTCTCCATCGTGCTCGCGAGCGAGCTGGGGGCCGTGCTCGTGGACGCCGACGTTACCGAGCCCGACACGCCCGCATACCTGAACCTCGAGCGGGAGCGGGACGTCACCGAGGTGAGGGCGCGGTACGCGGTCCGGACCGACGGCTGCGCCGGGTGCGAGCGGTGCCTGGAGGTCTGCCCCTGGCGGGCCGTGGACGACCCGATCGCCTGCGACGGGTGCGGGGCGTGCGCGATCGCCTGTCCCGAGGACGCGATCGAGCTCCGCGAGACCGAGCTGGGACGCATCGCCGAGTCCCGGGAGCCCGAGCTGGGACTTCGCGTCGTGCACCCGGAGACCGAGCCCTGGGCCCCGGAGCTCGCCGACATCGTCCATCGGATGATCCCGGAGGATGAGGACTGCGTGATCGACTGCCCGGCCGGCCTGGGGTGCCCCGTGATCGCCGCGCTCAGTGCCGCCGACGCGGCGGTGCTCGTGACCTCACCCGACCCCGCCGCCCTCCACGACTACCGTCGCGCCGAGGCCCTGACCCGCGAGTTCGGCCTGCCCGCCGTCCGGGTGCTGAACCGGGCCGGCTCCGACGAGCGTGAGGGGTTCGACGTGGTCATCCCGGAGGACGAGCGGGTGCTGCGGGCGGCGCTGGATCGGGACCCAGGGAGGCTGGTCCACGCCCTGAGGGAGCCCGCGCGGAGGGTCGCCGAGCTGCTCCCGGACGGGGGTTAGCGTCCGAGGTCGTCGGGGACGCTCTCGGTCTAGTTCTCCCCGAGATCCCGGACCACGCCGACCGCGGCCGGTTCGGTCCCCACGGTCAGCAGGAACCGGTCGCCCGGTTCCGCCACGACCTCACGGTCCAGCCGGAGCCTAGCCCGGGCCACGTTGTGCCCCTCCGCGTAGGGCCGGAGCGTGTCCGTGCCCGCGTCCGTCTCGATCTCGGTGAACCGAGCGTTCGCGGCGGCCGAGAGCACGTGCACCTTCACCATGCTGCCCGGTCGGAGCTTCGCCCCGATGGATAGTACCTCCGCCTCCAGCGACTCGGTCGTCGTCAGGTCCTCCCCCAGGTGCATGCCCCGGGTCACCGAGACGTCCTCATCCACCCTCAGCCTGGCCCGGAAGGGCACGCCCGGCCGGGGCTCGGGGTCGAGCTCTACCACCTCCGCCTCCTCTCCGCCCGGGTAGACGCGGACGGTGCCACCGAGGCGGCCGCGGTCCAGCACGCAGAACGCGTCCACGAGCCTGTCCTCCACCCGCCGGGTCGACTCGATGGGGGCCCGGGGCGGGCCCTCGGGCTCGGGTCGCGGGGGCTCCTCGAGCCCGGCCAGCGCGTCCAGGAGCTCCTCGGCTCCCTCCCCGGTCTTCGCCGAGACGAGGATTGGTTCGCACACGGTCTCCGCGCCCAGCAGGTCGAGCAGTTCCGTGGCGTCCTCGGCCACCTTCCGCGCGCGCTCGTCGCTCACCAGGTCGACCTTGTTCACGACCGGGACGATCCTGGCCCCGTAGAACGAGACGATGAGCGCGTGGTCGATGGTGCCGGGGCACGGGCCCTCGTCGGCCGCGATGACGAGGATCGCGTAGTCCGCGCTCCAGGCGGCGGCCAGCATGTTGCGGATGTAGTCCCGGTGCCCCGGCACGTCCACCAGGGAGATCGTCGTTCCCTCCAGCTTCAGGAAGGCCCGCGCCGGTTCGATGGTCACGCCCATCTTCCGCTCGTGGGGTAGTCGGTCCAGCCACTCCCCCGTGAGGGCCTTGATCAGCGTCGTTTTACCGTGGTTGAAGTGCCCGCAGACGACCACGTTGACCAGCCTCATGCGGGGCCCTCCCCGGTCCGCCGCGCGACCGGGTTTCGTTATGGTGGTCGTAACGATTGGTCGGGGGCGTTGGGGGCCTACTTCTCGATGATGGTCTCCTCGACCTCCATGCCGAAGTGGCGGCCCTTGCGCTCGTCGGTCTCGACGTAGGCGAGGACCTTGTCGCCGGGCTTGAGGTCGACGACGGAGACGGGCTCGCCGTCCTCGCGGACGAGGTGGATGGTCTCGGCGTTCTGGACGATGGTCTGGAGCTCGATGCCCTCGTACTCGGCCTTGATCAGTAGGAGTGGGCGCTTCTCGATCTTGAGGCGGCCGACGACGGCGGTGCGGGCGTTGCCCTCCCGGTCGACGACGAGGACTTCGTCGCCGGGCTCGAGTTCGGCGAGGTACTTGGTTCGGCCGCCGGGGACGCGGATGTACGCGTGGACGGGGCCGGCGTTGACGCGGAAGGGTCGGGGCTCGACGTAGGGGTTGTCGAGGCTCTCGCTGTGGATGAGGAACATGCCGTGGGCGGTGGAGCCGACGAGCATGCCCTCGCCTTCCTCCATGAGGGTGCAGGTGTCGACGCAGACGCGGTCGCCCTTGCCGATGGGCTCGATCTCCTTGATCTCGACGGGGACGAGCTCGAACCGCTCGGCGGTGACCTCCTCGGCCACCTCGGCCGTCTTCTTGATCTCGCCCGGCTCGATGCGCTGGGCGTCTAGGAGGACTCCGTCGGCGCCGACCTCGAGGGTCTCGAAGGCGATCTTGGCCTCCTCCGCGTCGCGGGCGCCGGCGATGAGTCGGGTGGGCTCGTCCTGGAGCTCGGCGATCAGGTTCTCGAGGGGGATGATCTTCCAGTCGCGGCCGATGGTGATGAGGTACTCGGGCTCGAGCTCCCGGGCGATCTCGGCGGCGAAGCGCTCGTAGGGCTTGTCCCGGATCTCGACGTACTCGGCGACCTCGTACCCCTGCTCCCGGGCGCGCCGGAGGAGCTCCGCGTCGACGGACTCGCTCACGTCCTCCGGCAGGTCGATCGTGCCGTCACCCTCGCCCCGGACGCCGACGATGACGAGGTCGGCGTCCACGTCTTCCAGCTCGTCGAGGGCGAGGTCGGGGGAGCCGCCCTCGGCGGCGAGCGGGACGGCGACCTTGACGTTGCCCAGCTCCTTGACCTTCTCCACCTCCTCCGGGAGGCAGACGATCACGTCGGCGCCGGCCTCGAGGGCCTCGGTGACGAAGGGCTTCTTCTCCTCCCACGAGGCCTCGTGCGCGATGGAGACCCAGATCTCCTTCTCGGCCATTCGATCACACCCGCTCGAGCTCCTTCTTGGCCTCCTCCACGTCGGCCTCCTCGTGGATGATGCGCGCGATGGCCCGCGTCATCGCCTCGCGCATGCGCGGGGACTTGTGCGCGAAGATGTTCCGGCCGATGGCCGCGCCCGCGGCGCCCGCCTCGATCGCGCCCTTCACCATCTCGAGGATCTCCTCCGGCGTGTCCGCCTTCGGCCCGCCCGCGATGACCACCGGGACCGGGCAGCCCTTCACCACTTCCTTGAAGGAGTCGGGGTCGCCCGTGTAGTTCGTCTTGACGATGTCCGCGCCCAGCTCCGCGCCCACGCGGGCCGCGTGCTTCACGTACTCCACGTCGAACTCATCCTCCACCTTCGGGCCGCGCGGGTACATCATCGCGACCAGCGGCATGCCCCACTCCTCGCACTTCCGGGCGACCTCACCCAGCTTCTGCAGCATCTCCGGCTCCTCCTCCGCCCCCACGTTCACGTGCACGCTGACCGCGTCCGCGCCCAGCCGGATCGCCTCCTCCACGTCCGCCACCTGCACCTTGTAGTTCGGGTCCGGGCCCAGCTCCGTGCTCGCGGAGAGGTGCACGATCAGCCCCACGTCGCGCCCGTACCCGCGGTGACCCGCGCGCACCATCCCCTTGTGCATCAGGACCGCGTTGGCGCCGCCCCGGGCCACCGCATCCACCGTCTCCTCCAGGTTCTTCAGGCCCGTAATCGGCCCCATCGTCACCCCGTGGTCCATCGGCACGATCAGCGTCCGGCCCGTCTCCCGGTCCATGATCCGCTCCATCCGAATCCGCTTCCCGATGTGACCAACCGGACCCTCCAACCTAACCCTCCCCCTGCGTGCGATCCATACGATCCAGCAGGAGCTCGTAGCGCCGTAGGAGCGCGTCGAACCGCTCGCGCAGGTCCCGAAGCTCCCTGACCAGGTCTCGCACCCGCTCCGGGGCCTCCTCCGTGAGCACGGCCCCGCGCGGGGAGGGCCGAATGATCCCCTCACGCTCGAGCGTGCGGAGGGAGTAGCGGACCTTGTGCCACTCCATCCCGGAAAGCTCGGAGAGGCGCTCGATCCCCACCGGCTCGTGGTCCGAGACGAGCTCCAGCACCCGGGCGTGCCGCTCCAGGACCCGCAGCGCCTCCCGGAGCGACTCCAGCACCGCTGAGCTCCCCGGACCCTGCTCCGTGCTAGCAAGTAGCATGGACGATGCTAAAAAAATTATGCCACGGAGAGCGCCAGGTGCGCCAGCCCCCCGACCAGGGTGGCCACGCCCAGGTTCAGGGCGACGGAAAGCGCGGTTAGGCGCGCCGACCCGGTCTCCGAGTAGATCGCGCCGATCGTGGACGCGCACGGGATGTAGAGGGTGCTCACCAGGGCCAGGACGTACGCCTGGGCCGGGGCCAGCCGCAGGTGCAGGGTCTTGATCGTGGAGACGACCGTCTCCTTCGCCAGCACCCCCGTCAGCAGGGCCACCGCGCTGCCCCAGTCCAGCCCGAAGAGCGCCCCGGTCACCGGCTCCAGAGCCCTTCCGATCACCTCCACCGCGCTACCGTGGCCGAGCGGGGCCGGGTACTGGGTGAGCGCCCAGATGGCGACCGAGGCGGCGAGGATTACGGTGCCCGCCTTCCGCAGGAACTCGTTGGACCGCAGCCAGGTCACCCGGAACACGGTCCCAGGGTGCGGGCGCCGCATCCTCGGGAGCTCGACCACCGTCCCCGCGTGGGGCTCGATTGGCCCGTACAGGAGCCGGTGCAGGAGCGCGGCGGTCCCGAGGAAGGTGAGGAGGGCGATCGCGTAGATGGAGACGGCCGCGGGCACCCGCCACGGGTCGGGGAGGTGGCCGGTGAGGTAGGCGATCACCGTGAGCCGGGCGCTGCACGGCACGGCGGGGAGGGCGAGGACGGTCACCGTCAGCGCCCTCGGGTCGTCGATGATCCGGGCGCCCGTGACCCCCGGCACGTTGCAAGCGAGGGAGAGCGCGGCGGGGAAGACGGACTTTCCGTGCAGGCCGAACCGGGAGAGCGGCCCGGAGAGGAGCGCGGCGACCCGGGCCGTGTACCCCGTGTCCTCGAGCGCGGTGAGCAGCAGGGTCATGATCAGGATGTACGGGTACATGGCCAGCACCGCGCCCACGCCCGCGAAGACCCCGTCCCCCAGGAGCCCGCCCCAGGGGTCCGGCAGGGCGCGCCTCGCCCAGTCTCCAAGGGCGTCGAACGCGTCCTCCAGCGGCTCGGCCAGCAGGTCACCCAGGTAGAAGGAGAGGGCGAACACGCCCGACAGGACCACGCCCGCGAGGAGCCCGCCCCAGAGCGGGTGGACGAGCACGCGGTCCAGCCGCGCCTGACGGTCGAGCGCGGGGCGCCCGGAGACGGCCGCGCGCACGATCTCGGAGGCCAGGTCATCCCGCGCCCGCTTGATCTCGGCGCGGGGATCCCGGCCCAGCGCCTCGCTCAGCTCCCGGTGCAACCGCTCGACCCGCTCGGATAGATCCCCACCCAGCCGCTCCGCCAGGTCCACGTCACCCTCCAGGAGCTTGATCGCGAGTCCCCGGGCCCGCTCCCGGGGCTCTCCCAGCCCGCGCTCCAGCTCCTCTGCGAGCCGGCGCACGGCGACCAGGATGGGTCGAGGGTACTCCACCCGAGGCGGGTCCGGCTCGATTCGGCCCTCCGCCACGTCGGCGATCGCCCGCTTGAGCCGCCGGATCCCGGTCCCGCACTTGGCTGAGAGTGGCACGACAGGCACGCGGAGCCGGCGCTCCAGGGTCTGGGCGTCCACGCTCAGGCCCAGCCGCTCGGCCTCGTCCATCATGTTAACCGCGAGCACGAGGTGAGTGTGCCCGAGCTCGGCGATCTCTAGGAGGAGGGAGACGCCCCGGACGAGGTTCAGCGCGTCGGCCACCACGACGATCACGTCCGGGTGCTCGTCGAGCCGGCCGAGGAGCACGTCCCGCGTGATGCGCTGGTCCTCCGAGGTCGTGACGAGGCTGTACGTGCCGGGTAGGTCGACCACCCGGTACCGGGCGCCCCGGAACTCGTACACGCAGGTCCGGCGTTCGACGGTGACCCCGGCCCAGTTCCCCACCTCGAGGGAGGTGCGGCAGAGCCGGGACATGATCGTCGTCTTGCCCACGTTCGGCGGTCCCACGAGCGCTACAACCCGCATTCCGGTCCCCCTACTCCTCTTCCTCCACGAGAACCTTGAACGCGAGGCCGCGGCCGATCGAGAACGTGCCCCCCTCGGTGCGGACCACGACCGGGCCCGGGCCGGAGCGGATCACCTCCACCCGAGCGCCCGGCCGTAGCCCGAGGTTGTACAGCATGGCGGCCGCGCCCCGGCCCGCCACCACGTCCACGATGCGGACCGTGCGGCCCTCCTCCACCTCCGCCAGCGACTTCGGCAAGCTCCCGGCTCCCCGCGATGTGTTAGGCCGCCCTAACGGAACCCCATTATATGATCTTCGCCCACAGGGCCGCGTTCCGCAGCGCCCGCACCGCCCGCTCCGGCGAGGGGAACGTCGGCACGCCCGCCTCCTCCAGCGTCCGCACGCCCACCGCCACCGAGTGCCGCCCCATCCACACCCCCAGCACGGGTCCGGGGAACTCCTCCGCGAACTCCGCCACCACCCGGGCCGTCCGCGCCGGCTCGGTCACGCTCTGCGGGGTCAGGATCACGATCACCGCCCCGTACCGGTCCGGGTCCGCGAACTCCTCCAGCGCGACCCGGTACCGCTCCGCGTCCGCGTCCCCCAGCACGTCCACCGGGTTCCCCGTCGCCGCCTCCTCCGGCAGGACGGACGGGTCACCGTCCGGCTCCGGCAGCCTGAACCCCGACTCGTGCAGCGCGTCCGCCGCGAGGATCCCCCCGCCCCCCGCGTTCGTCACCACGAGCACCCGGTCCGAGCGCGGCGGGCCCGCCTTCGCCAGGAGCTTCGCCGTGTCGAACGCCTCCTCGAATCCCTCCACGAAGATCCCGCCACACTGCTCGATCACTCCCCGGTACACCTCGCCCGAGCCCGCCAGCGAGCCCGTGTGCGTGCTCACCGCCTCCGCGCCCGCCTCCGTCCGACCTCCCTTCAGCACGATCACCGGCTTCCGTCCCGCGCACGCGGACAGCGCCTCCGCGAACGCGTCCCCGTCCTTCACCCCTTCCAGGTAGAGGACCACCACGTCCGTCTCCTCATCCCCGGCCAGGTACTCCAGGAAGTCCGGGAAGTCCAGGTCCGCCGCGTTCCCCAGGCTCACGAACTTGCTGAACCCCACCCCGATCGCGCCCACGTCCCCCGAGGAGAACCAGTCGATGACCGACGTCGCCAGCGCCCCGCTCTGCGACACGAACGCGATGCTCCCCGCCGGCGGCATCTCCGCCGCGAACGAGGCGTTCAGCCCGGACCGCGCGTTGATGATCCCCAGGCAGTTCGGGCCCACGATCCGCACGCCCGCCTCTCGCGCCGCCCGCACCAGCTCCCGCTCCAGCTCCTCGTTCCCCGCCTCCGAGAAGCCCGCCGAGATGACCACGCAGTACTTGACGCCCGCTTCCCCCGCCTCGCGCACGATCTCCGGCACGATCGGCGCGGGCACGACGATCACGGCCAGGTCCACCGGCCCCGGCACCTCCGAGAGCGACGGGTAGCACCGCACGCCCAGGATCTCGTCCGCGTGCGGGTTGACCGGGTACACCTCACCCTCGAACCCGGCGAGCAGGTTCCGCAGCACGCTGTGCCCCACCTTCCGCGGGTCCCGGGACGCCCCCACGACCGCGACCGCGCGCGGCTCGAACAACCGCTCCAACTACCCCTCCCCCAACAGCGCCCGGATCGCGTCCAGCACCGTCACCACGCCCACCACGCGACCCTCCTCCACGACCACCGCCCGATCCTGACCCGCCGCCGCCATCCGATCCAGCACCACCTCCAGCGGCTCGTCCGGACCCGCCTCCACCGCCCGACGCGCCACCTCACCCGCCCGCAGCTCCCGCCACTCCCCGCTCGCCAGCGCCCAGACCACGTCCACCGACGTCACGATCCCGACCAACCGCCCGTCCTCCACCACCGGCACCCCGTGAATCGACGCCTCCGAGAGCGCCCGCAGCACCCGCTCCAGCGGTTCGTCCGGCTCCACCGCGATCACGTCCTCAACCATCACGTCCCGCACGCGCACGCCCGGAACCCCCGCCCACCCGCGCCGGCGGATCATATAAGGTTAGGCGCGCCGAACCCCGGGCGGGGGCTCCCGTTGGGCGAGACCCTCGAGGTGGAGACCCCAAGCGCCCGCTTCACCCTCGACACCGACCGGTGCACCGGGTGCGGCGAGTGCATGGAGGCCTGCCCCACCGGCGCCCTGCTCGTCGCCGAGGCGTACCTCGAGGTCGACGAGAGCCGGTGCCGAGCCTGCGGCAGCTGCGCCCGCGCCTGCCCCACCGGAGCCCTCCGGATGCAGCCCAGGGCGTGATTACTTACCAGCCCCCGGCCCGGCGGGGCCGGGGTGGCCCGCCCTGACCGCGACCCGCAGGCCCACCAAGGGGGAGCTTCGGGAGCTGGAGGAGGTCCTGCGGGAGCTCACCGGCTCCGACCTCGGGATCCGGGACCGCGAGGTCACGATCGAGCGCATCCGCGGCCCCATCCGCGCCGAGCGCGTGTTCCTGGACGGCCGCCCCATCCTCACGATCACCTTCGACCCCTGGACCGCCTCCTGCGCGTACACCCTCACCCCGCACGGCGCCCGCGAGGCCGAGCGGATCACCGGCGAACGACCCGAGCGCCGCCACCTCGTGCGCAAGGATCCCCACGGCCTCCTCGACTTCGAACTCACCGGAACCAAGCGCGACCTCGAGCGCGCCATCCACCGCACCCTTGAGGCCTGCGACGTGGACGTCCTCGAGCTCCGGACCGCGACCGAGCGCGTCCACGGGGTCGAGCTCACCGGCCTCGCCCTCTACACCGCCCGCGAGTACCTGTACGTCGACGTCATCCCACCCGACCCGGCCGGCCGCCCCAACCCCGTCAACGCCGTCGCCCGGCTCCTCCACGCCTTCACCGGCGAGGAGACCGAGCCCTGGACCCACCCCGAGTACCGCTTCCTCGGCGTCCGACCCGTCCAGGACGGTAAGGAGGCCACCGCCGCCCTCCGCGACGCGACCGTCACCTTCCGCGCCACCCTCACCCCGCGCGGCCTCCAACTCCGCGCCCACCGGGGGTAACCCCGTGTACAAGCAGCGCTTCGTCCTCGACACCACCGCCTTCACCCACCAGGACGTCGTCGACCGTCTCGGTGACGGCGACCTCTGTCGAGCCGCCTCCCGGCTCCTCGACCTCATCGCCCACGCCCGCCTGAAGCTCCACGTCAGCTGCTACGTCCCCTACCCCACCGTCTACCGCGAGCTCAAGGGCTTCCTCAACCGCCACGGGTGCCCCGACCTCACCACCCGCATCGACACCTGGATCGTCAAGAAGACCCCCAACCGCTACGAGGTCCGCGTCCCCGCCCGCCTCTTCATGGCCTACGTCAAGGACATGCGCGAGCGCCTCGACCGCGGCCGCAAGCGCGCCGAAAAGGCCATCTGGGAAGCCGCCCTCGAGACCTACGAGATCATGCTCCGCGAGGAGGCCGACGTGCCCAAGGAGAAGATCATCCGCGAGGTCATCGGCGAGACCGTCCGCCGCTTCCGCCGCAAGTACCGCCGCACCGTCCGCCACGGCACCCTCGACAGCGCCCCCGACCTCGACGTCCTCCTCCTCGCCAAGGAGCTCGACGCCGCCGTCGTCGCCCAGGACGAGGGTATCGAGCGCTGGGCCCGCGAGCTCGGCCTCCGCTACATGCCCGCCACCTCCTTCCCTCACATGATCCAGGAGTACCTAGAACTCGCCCGGGAGGAGGACTGATGCGCCTCGCGCACCATCTCAAGCCCGCCTTCGCCGTCCCCGGCGACGACCTCCATGAACCCTACCTCGAGCTCGCTGAACGCGACGAACTCGTCCGCACCAACCGCGAGGACACCGCCGCCTACGCCGCCATCGGCGCCGCCGAGGTCTCCAACGAGCCCGCCGCCCTCCTCGCCACCCGCGGCCCCGGCCTCGCCCACGCCCTACCCGGCCTCGCCTGCGCCCTCGCCGATCACGTCCCCATCCTCTGCATCACCGGCGAACCCCTCGACCAGGGCTTCCAATCCCTCCTACCCAGCCTCGAGTCCAACCGGGCCCGGCTCACCGTAACCCGCGACCCCCGAGAGGCCGCGCGCGCCCTCGCCCGCTCCCAACCCGCCGTCCTCACCCGACCCCAAACCCCCGACGAGCTCGAACCCCACCTCCGCGAGACCCGCCCACCGCAGCCCACCGACGGGGAGATCGAGGAGGTCCGACGCCGCCTCCAGGGCAGGAAGGTCGCCCTCCTCGTCGGCCGCGGCTGCTACCGCGCCCGCGCCACCGAACACCTCGAACGCCTCGCCGAACGCTTGAACGCCCCCATCGTCCAGACCATGCGCGGCCGCGGCGTCGTCCCCGAGTACCACCCTCGCAACTACGGCGTCGTCGGCCTCCGCGGCTGGGCCAACCACGTCCTGCGGGAGGCGGACGTCATCCTCGCCCTCGGCGCCCGCCTCACCGAGCGCACCCTCCCCGAGGAACCCGACGCCGAGATCATCGCCGTCACCCTCCACCTCAACGGCCCCGCCGACCTGCACCTCGAGTGCGACCCCGCACCACTCCTCCGAGCCCTCCTCAAGCAACCGCCCGAGACGCGACCCTGGAGGCCCGAGCGCCGCGAGCCCGACGAGCCCGACCTCCACGCCTACCGCGTCGTCAAAACCGCCCTCCGCGCCTGGATCGGCCCCGTCACCCTCGACTCCGGCCAGCACACGCCCCTCGCCCTCCTCGCCGCCCGCCTCTCCGCCCCCAACGAGCTCATCCACTCCGGCGCCTTCTGCCCCGTGGGCTTCGCCCTCCCCGCCGCCCTCGGCGCCGCCACCCGCACCCCCGAGCCCGTCCTCGCCATCACCGGCGACGGCGGCTTCCTCGCCACGCACCACGAGCTCGAGACCGTCGTCCGCGAGGACCTACCCGTCACCGTCCTCGTCCTCCGCAACCGAGAGCTCGGCTTCACCCGTCAGACCGCCGGCCTCGACGACCCGGAACCCGCCGGGATGGACCTCCCCACCGACCCCGCCGACCTCGCCGAGGCCTACGGCACCGAGGTCCACCGCCTCGAACGCGACCGGACCGACGAGCTCCACCGCATCCTCCGCGACGCCGAGATGCAGCGCGAACCCACCGTCATCGTCGTCGAGCTGCCCCGGGAGGACGTCCCGCTCCCCGACCGGCCCGGCTGAAAGTCGAGCGGACGCGGGGTGCACCGTCGCTCCCCGGGATCGGGCGCGGTCGGGCGGCCTCGGGGCCCGCGACTGCGATCATCCCCGGCGGTCGCCGTGGGTCCACCTCCTCATCGGCCGATCGTTCCGATGGTCGTAACGATTGGGTTTTGTTTTTCGGTCTCGGGGGACCGCGGGGCGCCTCGAGATGGGGAGAACCCCGGTCTCTGAGCGGTGATGAGGGATTGGCGTGCCGACGGGTTCACGGGGTGATGAGGCCGAGCTGCCGGGCGCGTTTGAGGAGGGTTTTGAGGGGTGGGTCCCGGGGTTCGAGCCGGAGTGGGTCGTCGAGGTCGTGCTCTTCCCGGAGCCATTCGAGGGCGCGCTGGGCGGATCGGTGGGTCTCGCGGTCCCAGGCCCAGGGTAGTGGGATGAGGATGGGGTACGCGGTCCGGCCGTCGTGGAGGACGATGGCGGTGTCGTAGTGGTAACCGCAGTGGACGCCCTCCTCGGTGAGGAGGCGGTGGAGCTCGTCGTTGAGCCGGGCGGTGGTGAGGACGCCGTCGGGGTCCGGGGTCTTGCGGAGGTAGTCGCGGACGCCGCAGCCGCTCTCGTTCTTCCACCATTCGAAGCGGGGAAAGTGGAGGTCGGCCTCGCGCAGGGCGGCGACGATGTGGCCCTTGTCGAGCTTGAGGTCGAGGAGCGGGCGGTACTCGAGGGCCGTGGGGTGCCGGGTGGTTGGAGGCATCTGGGCGCGGTGTGGGGCCTCGCCGTAGTTGGCGCCGCCAAGGATGAGGGAGCCGGGAAAGGCGTGGGCGGCGGCCTCGAAGCGGAGCTTGCCGCACTGTTGGCAGAGGTCGCGTTTGGCGTTGTGGGGCGGTGGTGGGACCTGGAGGTGGTAGAAGCTGACGGGGGTCTCGTGGTGTTGGTCGAGGTGTCGGGCGACTAGGTGGGCGCGGGCGTGGACGAGGGCGCGGGGCATGCCGGGGAAGAAGCCGACGGTGTAGAGGATGAGCTCGACGCCGTACTCCTCGCAGGCGCGGGCGGCGGCGACGGCCAGGACGGCGCTGTCCATGCCCTCGAGGGCGACGCAGACGCGGTTGGGCTCGGTGCGGTGGAGGGTGCGGAGGATGGCCTGGGTGATGCGGTCGAGTAGGCCCCGTTCGTGGCGGTGGTGGGGGTAGACGGCGTCCCAGACGGGGGCCTCGTGGGTGGGTGGGGCCTCCTTGACGGTCTGGAGGTCGCGTTTGGGGGGTTGGATCTCGTGGATTTCGATGCGGTCCAGGGAGTTCTCGCCCCCCTGCGGAGGTTATTTGGGTGGGGCCCCTGTGCCCGGGCGTCGGCGCGCGCGTCATCCCACCTGGGTGGTCGGCCGTGGGTGTCCCGGGCGTTGGGCCGGGCCCTCATCGGCGGCCCGGTAGGCTTCCGTCGGGCCCGGGTCGCGGCGTTTGGGGGCCGGCGTGCATGGCCTTGTTGGAGGTTAAAGACCTGAGGGTGAGCGTGGGTGAGGAGGTGATCGTGCGGGACGCGTCGTTGCGGGTGGAGTCGGGGGAGATCGTGGACCTCGTGGGGCCGAACGGGTCGGGGAAGAGCACGCTGGCGCGGGCGATCATGGGCAGTGAGGGGTACGAGGTGGAAGGGGAGATTCGGTTCAAGGGGGAGGAGATCTCGGACCTGCCGATGCACGAGCGGGCGCGGCGGGGGTTGACGCTGTGCTGGCAGGAGCCGGCGCGGTTTGATGGGCTGACGGTGGGGGAGTACGTGATGGCCGGGTGCGAGGAGGAGGAGTGGGCGCGGCGGTGCCTGAGGATGGTGGGGTTGGATCCGGACGAGTACTGGGAGCGGGAGTGCGGGGAGGGGTTGAGCGGGGGCGAGCGGAAGCGGGTGGAGTTGGCGGCGGTGATGGCGATGCGGCCGGAGTTGGTGATCCTGGACGAGCCGGACGCGGGGTTGGACATGTCCTCGTTGGAGGACTTGGCGCGGTTGATCGAGTGGATGCGGGAGCAGGGGTCGTCGGTGCTGTTGATCACGCACAGTCGGGATCTGGCGGAGGAGGTGGGGGATCGAGCGTACCTGATGCTGGACGGTCGGATCGTGGAGGAGGGTGATCCGGAGGAGATCGTGTACAAGTGTCGGATCTGCGGGGGCGATCTGGTGTGCGGGGCGGAGTGAGCGAGGAGGAGGTGTTCGGCCCGGCCGGTTACCACGCGGATCCGGACGCGCCGCGGGTGGTGGTGCTGGAGAATCGGGTGGTGAACGTGCGGGAGCGTGAGGGGCTGGTGATCGAGGCGGAGGAGCGGGAGGACGGCGTGCGAGCGGAGCTGGTGGTGAGGGAAGGGGTGCGGTTGGAGGAGCCGGTGCACTTCTGCGTGGGGATACCGTGGGAGGAGGGGGTGCAGCGGATCGAAACGCGGGTGGTGGTGGAGTCGGGGGCGCGGGTCACGCTGTTGTCGCACTGTTCGTTCCCGCGGGCGGAGGACGTGCTGCACGAGATGGTGGCGGAGTTCGTGGTGGAGGATGGCGCGGAGTTGGAGGTGCGAGACGTGCACTATCACGGGGAGCGGGGCGTGCGGTTGCGGGCGGAGTACGAGCTGGAGGTGGGCGAGGGGGGCCGGTTGTCGAGCGAGTTTCGGTTGACGCGGGGTCGGGTGGGTGAGTTGGAGTGGGTGTCGCGGGGCGTGGTGCGTCGGGAGGGTTCGTTGGAGAGCGTGGTGCGGGTGATGGCGAGGGGAGAGGACGTGGTGGACGTGGAGGAGAGCGTGCGGTTGGTGGGTGAGGACGCGGGGGCGGTGTTGGACTCGCGGTCGGCGGCGATCGATGGGGCCCGGGTACGGTTCGTTGGTGAGATCTCGGGGGAGGCGCCGGGGGCGCGGGGCCACGTGGAGTGCTCGGAGATCATTCGGGGGAACGGTCGGGTGGAGAGCGTGCCGAAGCTTCGGGTGGTGGATCCGGACGCGCGTCTGACGCACGAGGCGGCGTTGGGCACGCTCGAGCGCCGGGAGATCGAGGCGCTCATGTCTCGGGGTCTGTCGGAGGAGGAGGCGGTCGAGCTGCTCGTGGAGGCGATGCTGAGGGGGTAGCTGGTTTGGCCGTGGAGGAGGGCGACTTCGTGAAAATCCACTACACGGGTCGCGTGAAGGAGACTGGCGAGGTAATCGACACGACGCGGGAGGAGGTGGCGGAGGAGCACGATCTGGACGTGCGGCCCGGTCCGGTGGTGGTCGTGGTGGGCGCGGGGATGGTGTGGGAACCGGTGGAGGAGGAGTTGAAGGGTCGGAAGCCCGGGGACTCGTTCGAGGTGGAGGTGCCGCCGGAGAAGGCGTTCGGCGAGCGGGACGCGTCGTTGGTGCGAACGTATCGTCGGTCGGAGGTGCGGGGTGAGGTGCGGCCGGGCGGTACGGTGGTGACGCCGGAGGGTCGTCGCGGCCGGGTGGTGAGCGTGGACGGTGGCCGGGTGCGGGTGGATCTGAACCATCCGCTGGCGGGGAGGACGCTGGTGTACGAGGTGGAGGTGGTAGGCGTGCTCGAGGACGTGGTGGAGCGCGCGGAGGGGTTGTTGGAGACGTTGGCGCCTGATGTGGACGCGGAGGTGGAGTGGGACGGTGAGGGGACGCTGCGGGTGCGGGTGGAGGGTGAGGATGCGGTGCGTGGTGACTGGGTGGGTGCGAAGCGGCGGTTCGCGGAGTTGATGCGGGAGTACGATGAGCGGGTGGAGGAGGTGGTCGTGGAGGAGGTGTTCAAATAACGCCGGTCTCGCGGGCGGCGCGCTCGGCGGCCTCTGGGGTGAGGCCGCGGTCGCCGAGGATGGTGTAGCGCTCGGGGCGGATCTCGTGGGCGGTGCAGAGGGCCTCGATGAGCTCGTCCTCGCTGACGCCGAGCTCCTCGGCGGTGGTGGGGGCGCCGGCTCGCCGTAGGGTGTCGCGGATGCGGCGCCAGTCGCCGCCGTGTAGGTACTCCATGATGATGGTGCCGACGCCGCACTGCTCACCGTGGAGGGCGGGGCGGTCGGCAACGACGTCGAGGGCGTGGCTGAAGAGGTGCTCGGAGCCGCTGCAGGGGCGGGAGGAGCCGGCTATGCTCATGGCGACGCCTCCGCTGATGAGGGCCTGGACGAGCTTCTTGATGCCCTCGGGCAGGAGCTGGCCGATGGGCTTGGCGTTCCTCATGACGATCTTGGCGGCCATGAGGGAGAGGCTGGAGGCGTACTCGCTGTAGGGCTCGTTGCGGAGGCGGTGGGCGAGGCGCCAGTCCTTGACGGCGGTGACGTTGGAGACGACGTCACCGACGCCGGCGCGGATGAGTCGGGCGGGGGCCTCGCGGATCACGTCGATGTCGGCGAGGATGGCGAGGGGGGCCTGGGCGGGCTCGGAGTAGGGTCGGTCCTCGCGGCGGATGGAGGCGAAGGGGGAGGCGATGCCGTCGTGGGAGGCGGAGGTGGGGACGCTGATGAAGGGGATGCGCAGCCGGTGCGAGGCAACCTTGGTCACGTCGATGACCTTGCCGCCGCCGACGGCGATCGCGACGTCGGCCCGAGCGTCCCGAAGCTCCTCCAAAGCCTTTTTCACGTCCTCCTCGGTGGATCCCCGGACGATCATGAGGTCGGTCTCGTACCCGGCCTCCTGCAGGTGTTCCTCGACGTCTCGGCCCGCCACCTTCTTCGTGGTGGGGCCCGTGAGGACGGCGGCCGTGCCCTCGGGGATGCCGACGCTGCGCAGGAGGTCGGGGGCGTCGGGTAGGACGCCGGTTCCTACGAGGACCTCGCGCGGTAGCTGCATTCTCTTCTTCGGGATCTTCACGTTCACCGGCCCCGGTGGGGTGATCGGTTGGAGTTCTCGGAGTGGTACGCGGAGGTGTTGAGGAGCGCAGAGGTCATGGACGTGCGGTACCCGGTTAAAGGCCTGTACGTGTGGCTGCCGTACGGGTTCGAGATCCGGCGTCGGGTGATCGAGCGGCTGCGGAGGCGGCTGCGGGAGACGGGGCACCGGGAGGTTCTGTTCCCTACGCTGATTCCGGAGACGCAGTTGGAGCGGGAGTCGGAGCACATCGCGGGGTTCGAGGACGAGGTGTTCTGGGTGACGCACGGTGGGCTGAAGGAGCTGGACGAGAAGCTGGCGCTGCGGCCGACGAGCGAGACGGCGATCTACCCGATGTTCGCGCTGTGGATCCGGTCGCACGCGGACCTGCCGTTGAAGGTGTTCCAGATCGTGAACACGTTCCGGTACGAGACGAAGCACACGCGACCGCTGATCCGGATGCGGGAGATCACGACGTTCAAGGAGGCGCACACGGCGCACGCGACGCGGGAGGAGGCGGAGGAGCAGGTGCGGGAGGCGTTCGAGCTCTACTCGTCGTTCTTCGAGGAGCTGGGCGTCCCGTACGTGGCCTCGGTGCGGCCGGAGTGGGACAAGTTCCCGGGCGCGGAGTACACGGTGGCGTTCGACACGCTGATGCCGGACGGGCGGGCGCTGCAGATCGGGACGATCCACATGCTGGGGCAGAACTTCTCGCGGACGTTCGAGGTGACCTTCGAGACGGAGGAGGGGGAGCAAGAGTACGCGTACATGACCTGCTACGGCGTCTCGGACCGCGTGGTGGCCTCGGTGATCGCGATCCACGGGGACGAGCACGGGCTCGTGCTGCCGCCGGACGTGGCCCCGTACCAGGTGGTGATCGTGCCGATCCTGAAGAAGGGCGTGCGGAAGAAGATCCTGCGAAAGGCCCGGGAGGTGCGGGAAGAGCTCTCCGAGGTGGCGCGGGTCAAGCTCGACGACCGGGACGTGAGTCCGGGACGAAAGTTCCATTACTGGGAGCTGAAGGGTGTACCACTGCGGGTGGAGCTCGGGGCGCGCGAGTTAGAGGAGGGGACGGCGGTCGTCTTCCGGCGGGATGAGTTGGAGCGGGAGACGTACTCGCTCTCGGAGCTGCCGGACGTGGTGCCGCGGCTGCTGGAGGAGGTGCAGGAGAACCTGCGTCGGCGCGCCTGGGAGCGCTTTGAGGAGCGCCTGTACCGGGCCGAGTCGTTGGAGGAGGTGCGCGAGTTCGTCGGAGAGGGGATCGTGGAGACGGGTTGGTGCGGGTCCGAGGAGTGCGGTCGCCGGTTGGAGGAGGAGGTGGAGGGGGACGTGCTCGGGACGCCCTACCCGGAGGAGCGGGAGCCCGAGGTTGAGCGGTGCCCCGTGTGCGGGGAGCCCGCCGAGCGCACGATCCGGGTGGCCAAGACGTACTGAGCCGGGGTGTGATCGTTGCAGCTGACGGACGTGATGCGTGAGCTGGATCAGCTGATGAAGGGCACGACGACGGTGGGGATCAAGGCGAGGGACGCGGTGGTGCTCGCGGCGGATCGGCGCGCGGTGATGGGCAACCTGATCGCGGGCAAGGAGGTCCGGAAGATCTTCCGGGTGCACGACCGCGTGGGCGTGACCACGGCGGGCTCGGTCGCGGACGCCCAGAAGATCGTGGACCTGATGCGGGCGGAGGCGCGGCTGTACCGGCTGCGGCACGGGCGGGACATCAGCGCGCGGGCGATCGCGAACGTGACCTCCCACGTCCTGCACTCGAGTCTCAAGTCCTTCCGACCGTACCTGGTGCAGCTGATCATAGGGGGGTTCAACCAGGAGGAGCCCGCCCTGTACAACCTGGACCCCAGCGGCTCGATCATCGAGGAGGACTACACGGCCACGGGCTCGGGCTCTCCCACGGCCTACGGCGTCCTGGAGGCCGAGTACGAGGAGGACATGGACCTGGAGGACGCGATCGAGGTGGCCGTGCGCGCCGTGCGCTCGGCCCTGGAGCGGGACACGGGCACGGGTGAGGGGGTGACCGTGGTCACGATCACGCGGGACGAGGGGTACCGGGAGCTGCCGGAGGAGGAGGTCGAGAGCTACCTGTAGGCGCCCTCCGGCCCTCCCGGACGCCAACACCGGTGACGCCGGGGCGGCCACGTTGAACGAGGCGAGTGGCAGGAAATCTCTGAGCGAGGTGAAGAAGGAGATCAAAGAGAAGGTGGAGGAGGTCCTACCCTCGGACATCGTCGTGACCGACGTGGACCTGGAGGGACCGGAGGTCGTCATCTACACGAACTCGCCGCACTCCTTCGTCAAGAACGACTCCGACCTCATCACCCGGCTGGCCAAGGCCCTGCGGAAGCGCGTGAAGATCCGGCCCAACCCCAGCGCCCTCTCCCCCGCCAAGGACGCGAAGAAGGTCATCCTGGACATCATCCCGGAGGACGCCGGCGTCAGCGAGCGGGACCTGATCTTCCTGGACACGGGCGAGGTCGTCATCTTCGCCAAGAAGCCGGGCCTGGTCATCGGCAAGCGCGGCAAGAACGTGCACCGGATCTCCCGAGACACGGGCTGGGTTCCCAAGATCTACCGGAAACCGCCCATCCCCTCCAAGACGGTCAACACGACCCGCCGGCTCATCCTCTCCGACGACTCCCGCCGCCGGTTCCTTAAGAATGTCAGCGAGCGCATCTTCTGCGGGCGCACGCGCAGCCGCGGCAGCGAGTCCCGCTGGGCCCGCGTCAGCGCGCTCGGCGGGTTCCAGGAGGTCGGCCGTTCCGCCCTCTTCCTGCACACCGAGGAGAGCCGCGTGCTCCTGGACTGCGGCGTGAACGTGGCCGCCAACGGTCGGGACGCGTACCCGCACTTCAACGTCCCGGAGTTCCGCATGGACGATCTGGACGCGATCGTGATCACGCACGCGCACCTGGACCACTGCGGCTTCCTCCCGTACTTCTACCGGCACGAGGTCATCGAGAGCCGCGTACCCGTCTACTGCACGCCCCCGACCCGCGACCTGATGTACCTGCTCCTCCTCGACTACATCAAGGTCACCGAGAAGCGCGGTCAGGAGCCCCCGTACACGGAGAAGGACGTCAAGAAGGTGATCAAGCGCACGATCACCCTCGACTACCGCGAGCCCACCGACATCACCCCGGACATCAGCATCACCTTCTACAACGCCGGCCACATCCTCGGCTCCGCCTCCGTGCACGTGTTCCTCCAGGACAAGGGTTTCAACTTCGTGTACACGGGCGACATCAACCCCACCCCTTCCCGACTCCTCGAGGGCGCGGACAACCAGTTCAAGCGCGTGGACTGCATGGTCATCGAGGCGACCTACGGGGACTCCCGGCACGGCAGCCGACGCAAGGAGGAGGCCCGCTTCCGGAAGATCGTGCGCGACACCGTCCGCAAGGGCGGGAAGGTCCTCATCCCCTCCTTCGCCGTCGGGCGCGCCCAGGAGGTCATGCTCGTCCTCGAGGACATGTACCGCAAGGGCGAGCTCGAGTGCCCCGTGTACCTGGACGGCATGATCTACGAGGCGACCGCCATCCACTCCACCTACCCAGAGTACCTGAACAAGCGCCTCCAGCACCGCATCCTCCACGAGGACGACGACCCGTTCACCTCCGAGGTGTTCCGTCCCGTCGAGGGCTCCGACCACCGACGCGCGATCATCGAGGACGACGACCCGGCCGTCGTCCTCTCCACCTCCGGCATGCTCGAGGGCGGCCCCATCCTCGAATACCTCAAGGAGCTCTCAGAGGACCCGAAGAACACGCTCGTGTTCGTCGGTTACCAGGCCGAGGGCACCCTGGGCCGGCAGATCCAGGAGGGGTACCAGGAGGTCCCCCTGCCGACCCCGGAGGGCAAGACCGAGACGCTCCGGATCAAGCTCCGCGTCGAGACCGTGAGCGGGTTCAGCGGGCACGGGGACAAGATCGAGCTGACCAAGTACGTCCGCACGATCAAGCCCGCGCCCCCGTCGAAGATCTATACCAACCACGGGGAGCCCAAGGCCTGCAAGCACCTGTCGAACCACCTGCGCCGCACGTTCCGCAAGGTCTTCTCCATGGCCCCGGAGAACCTCGAGTGCTTCCGGCTGACGTGAGGGGGAGGGCCCGTGAGCGAGCGGATGACGTACAAGGACGCGGGCGTGGACCTCGACCGGGAGGCCCGCGCCGTCCGGGCGATCCGAGAGGTCCTGGAGCGGTACCGGATCGAGCCCGAGGGCGTCGAGGAGGTCGAGGGGATCGGGCACTACGCCGCGGTCCTGCGCGTGCACGACCGGCTCCTGACGCTCA
Source organism: Methanopyrus sp. (assembly GCF_053997775.1). Taxonomy (NCBI): domain Archaea; kingdom Methanobacteriati; phylum Methanobacteriota; class Methanopyri; order Methanopyrales; family Methanopyraceae; genus Methanopyrus; species Methanopyrus sp. Next base: position 6,130 of record NZ_JBMXXF010000052.1, on the reverse strand, counting down.
ACGTGGACGGGGTCGGCTCGAAGGTCCTCGTCGCCCAGCTCGCGGACCGGTACGACACCGTGGGCATCGACGCGATCGCGATGAACGCGAACGACGCGGTGTGCCTGGGCGCGCGCCCCATCGCCTTCCTCGATTACCTGGCCATGGAGGACCCGGACCCGGACGTGTGCCGGGAGATCGCCGAGGGGCTGGCCAAGGGGGCCCGGGAGGCCGGCGCCCCGGTCGTGGGGGGCGAGCTCGCCACCCTGCCCGAGATCGTGCGGGGAGAGCGGGAGGGCCGTGGGTTCGACCTGGTCGTGGTCTGCCTGGGCCTGCTGGAGGGCGAGCCGATCACGGGCGAGGAGGTCGAGCCGGGCGACGCGATCGTCGGGCTCCGCAGCTCGGGGATCCACAGCAACGGGCTCACCCTGGCCCGGAAGGTCCTGCTCCGGGAGTACGGACCGGACGACGAGCTGCCGCACGGTCGGACGGTCGCGGAGGAGCTGCTCAAACCGACGCGGATCTACGTGCGGCCGGTCCTGAGGGTGCTGGAGGAGTTCGAGGTGCACGGGATCGCGCACATCACGGGCGGTGGGTTCGAGAACCTGAAGCGGCTGCGGGGGGACGTGCGGTACGTCATCGACGACCCGCTGGAACCCCAGCCGATCTTCGAGGTCATCCGGGAGCTGGGGAACGTGCCGCTGGAGGAGATGTACCGGACGTTCAACATGGGGATGGGCATGGCGCTCGTGGTCCCGGAGGAGGTGGCGGAGGACGTGGTGGACGCGGTCTCGGGTGAGGTGGAGGCGAAGGTGGTGGGCCGCGTGGAGGAGGGTGAGGGCGTGGTCGTGGAGACGGATGAGGGGGAGGTGCGGCTGTAGCCCGCCCCGCGGGAATCGTTACGAGAGTCGTAACGATCGGCCGCAAGAACGGGGCGTCGGGCGTTCAGGCGTTCAGGACCACGATGCCCAGCTCCTTCGCCCTCTTGAGGATCTCGCGCCGCTTGCGCTTGCCGACGCGGGAGGCGATCCGGGCCGCCTGGCGCTCCGGGTCGATCTTCTCCAGGTCCTTCGGGTTGTAGACGAGCACCTCCTCGTACCCGGACGGGTGCAGGCCGCGCACTTTCTTGGGGGATCGGTAGCCGGGGTTGGGCATCTTGGGCTTGCTCTTGAACTTGCGGCGCATCTTGCTGTGCCGGCCCTTGGGCCGGCGCCACTTCTCGCCCAGCCGCTTGTACCGGTGCCACTCCTGGCGGCGGAACTTGGGCTTCTTGCGCTTGAGCTCCTCCCGGAGCCGGAGCAGGCGCTCCTCCTCCTTGGATAGGTTGGGGTTGCGGACCAAGGTTCGCACCCCTTAGACGCGGGGCTCGATCTTCTTACCGTCCTTCTCGACGATGTAGATACCGTCCTGGAACACGCGCGGGTCTCGGTCCTTGATCTCGGTCGCCTGCTCCAGGTTGGCCGCGGTCTGGCCCACGGCCTCCTTGTCGATGCCCCGGACGATGATGTCCTGGCCCTGGACGATGACCTCGGTGTTCTCGGGGTCCACGATCTCAGCGACTCGCGGCACGTTCTCTCCCATGAAGTTCTCGATGTACACCTTGCCCTTCTCCTGGTCCACCTTGACCTCCGGCGGGAAGTGCGAGTACACCAGCTTGAGCCGGTACTCGTGGCCCTCGGTGACGCCCTTCTGCATATTCTCAATGTAGGACTTGATCATGCCGAGAATGGCCTTGGTCCGCCGGTTGTGTCGCGTGGTGGCGATGACGACCTCGTCGTCCTCGAGCCACATGTAGACGTCCGGGTAGTAGAACTCCTTCGTGACCTCGCCCTTGGGCCCCTTGACGGTGACCTCGTACCTCCGGTCGTGCCGCCGCCGGATCTCGACCTCGACGTCGTCCTTGATCTTAACCCGCTCCTCCATCACGATGACGCCGGGGATGGCGTCCTCGGCGGGCTCGAGCCGGGCCTCGGACACGGCCCGCCGCCCCCTAGTACACGTAGGCGAGCAGCCGGCCGCCGATGCCGCGCTCCTTCGCCTCGTAGTGGGACATCACGCCCTCGGGCGTGGTGACGATGAGGAGGCCGAAGTCGCGGGCGGGTAGGTAGCGCTGCTCCCAGTACTCCCACTCGTCCTTCTTCACCGGGTGCCGGGGCTTGATCACGCCGCAGTCGTTGATGCGGCCGACCAGTCGGACCAGGAACTTGCCGGAGCGGCCGTCGTCGATGAACTCGAAGCTACCGATGTAGCCGTGCTCCTGCATGACCTTCAGGACGCGGCCGATGAGCTTGGAGGCGGGCTCGATGACGCACTCCTTGTTGCCGACCATCTCGTTGTTCTTGATCGTGGCCATGGCGTCGGCCAGCGGGTCCATCAGGGTCACGCGCCGGACCCCCAACTAGTGGTACTTCTTGAACCCCATCTTCTCGGCCACCTCGCGGAAGCACTGCCGGCAGAGCATGATCCCGTACTTCTGGATGACCCCGTGCGTGTCGCCGCAGCGTCGGCACCGGCGGGCACCCTTCCCGAACTCACGCTTGGCCATGCGGCATCACCCCGGGAGGACCTCCACGTCGAACTCCTCCTCCATGTAAACGATACCCTCCTCCTTCGTCAGGCGGTGCCGACGCGGGATGGGCCGTCGGCAGCGGCGGCGCCGCATCACGCGGAACCCGGGGCGCTCCAGCACCACGGCGATGTCCATGCCGAAAATACCGATTTCGGGGTCGTACTCCACGCCTTCGAGGGCGATGTGCTCCTCGAGGCCGAAGGAGACGTTGCCGAACTCGTCGAACTGGCTCTCCCGCAGCTCCCGGTCGACGGCGTCCAGGACCCAGTCCAGGAACTCGCGGGCCCGGTCGCGGCGTAGGTCCACCTTGACGCCGATGGGCTGACCGCGGCGGATGCCGAAGCTCGGGTTCGTCTCCTTGGCGACCGTGTACACGGGCTTCTGACCGGTGAGGTCCTGGAGCAGCTGGTAGGCCTTCTCCAGGCGCTCGCCCGACTCACCGACGCCGATGTTGACCGTGACCTTGCCGAGCCGGGGGCGGCGCATCGGGTTGCTCTCCCAGTCCTCCAGGATCCGGCGCCGGGTCTCCTCGTCCACGACGGACACGCGCTACGCCCCCTCCTCCGGCTGCACGGTGACGAGCGGCTCGTCCTCGCCGATGACGATGAGCCGGTCCTTCGTCGTCTGGAACCGGTCGCCCTCCTCGTTCTCGATGGTCACGACGTCCTCCTGCGGGCCCTCCGTGACGTGGATCTCGACGATGCGACCGACCTCACCCGCGTGCCGGCCCGTCATGACGTACACGTAGACGCCCTCCTCCAGCGGCAGGTGATCCTCCACCTCCCACCGCTCGTCGCTGTCCGGCTCCGGCAGCCGCAGGACCAGGCTGTCGCCGACGCTGTACACGTCCTCCTTCGGGTCCGTCGGGTCCTCGATCTCCACGAGCCAGTTCTTCCCGTCGTGCAGCGTGATCTGGAGGTTCCCGCCCTTCACGTACGTCTTGTTCTTGATCCGACAGACCTTGACGCGGGCCTCGTCCTCGTCGATGGGGACTACGTCGATCCGGTGGTACCGGTTCATGATCACCCGGTAGCACTCGTTCACCCGCGGGATCTCCACCACGTCCATGATCCCGACCGGGTACTTGGGCTCCTTCCGGGGCACGCCGTCGACGTAGATCTCTCCCCGGGTGATGATCTTCCGCGCCTCCCGCGCGTAGTCCGCGTAGCCCAGGATGTCGCGGACGAGGATCAGCAGCGGCACGCTGGTGTCCATAGTGTGCGGGCCCGGGTACGGGCGCGGGGCGAACTTGCCGCCCTCCTTCCTGGGGATCGGCCAGGCGTACGGGGCGGCCAGGCGCTTGACGTGGCGCTTGGGTCCGCTCCGGGAGCGACCCATTCGAGCCTACCCCCGATCCCGCTCTTCGGATCTCCCGCGCTACCCTTCCTCCTTCTTTTCTTCTCCCTCCATCTCCCGCGCGTCAAGCTCCTCGGGGGTGCCGCCGGACCGCTCGATGATCTTGCGGCGCATGGGATCGTCGAGGTTGGGCTTGACGATCATGACGTTGGACGGGTGAATGGGGTAGTACACCTCCTCCCCGTCCGCGCGCTCGATCGTGGCGCCCTCGACGTAGATACGCATGCGTTTCAGGTCCACCTCCACGACCTCGCCCTCGTGGCCCTTGAAGTCGCCGCGCATGATCCGGACGATGTCACCCTTCCGGACGGGCAGGCTGCGCCGGTTGTACCGCTCCCGGAGGGCCGGGTGTAGGGTCGCGCTCATCAGCTTCTGGCGCTTGTGTAGGGGCGCGTTGAAGAAGGCCCGGCGCTGCTTGCGCGGCTGCCGGGACTTGGTCCAGCGCACGGACCGGTCCCCCTACACGATGATGCTCGCGATGCTGCCGATGCGCGGCCAGCGCTCGGCCGCCTCCTTGGCCACGGGGCCGCGGATCTCGGAGCCGCGCGGGGCGCCGTCCGAGGTCGTGATCACGGCCGCGTTGTCCTCGAACTTGACCCGGGTTCCGTCGGGCCGGCGGTACTCCTTCCGCTGCCGGATGATCACCGCGTTCACGACCTCCTTCTTCATGTCCGGCGTGCCCTCCTTCACCGAGCAGACGACCATGTCCCCGATCCCGGCGTTCGGCAGCCGGCGCCGGACGCCCTTGTAGCCCTTGACCGCGATGATCTGGAGCTCCCGGGCGCCCGTGTTGTCCGCGCAGACGAGCCGGGCGCCCACCGGCAGCGCGGCGCGCGGGGATTTGGCCTTGATCGCGCGCATTACCGCTCACCCGCCCGCTCCAGCACCTCGATCACGACGAAGCTCTTCGTCTTGCTCAGGGGACGGCACTCCGCGATCTTGACCCGGTCACCCTCCCGGGCGTCGATGCACGGTGGGTTGTGCGCGGGGATCCGGGATCGGCGGCGCTCCCAGCGCTCGTACTTCTGATCGTACTTGTAGTACTCCCGCTCCACGATCACGGTCTTGTCCATCCGGTCGCTCACCACCACGCCCTCCAGGATCGTCCCGCGGACCCTCAGGCTGCCGTGGAAGGGACAGTTCGGGTCGTCACACTCCCGCTTGGGGGGCGTGACCCCGAGCCCGAGGTCCTTCGCCTTCCCCAACCTTCGGCGCCCCCTCAGTCCAGGTAGTCCTCCGGGTCGAAGCGGCCTCGGACGGTCTCCGCGTACCTGAACCGCTTAGTTAGCCTTTCCTCCGGTCGGCCCACGAGCAGGGCGCCGTCAACGCGCACGCGCTCGCCCGTGGGCAGCTTGAGCTCGAGCAGCACCTGATCTTTCACTATAACCTTTTCACCGGAGCCCGTATCCAGGACGAGCGTGTTCCTGGTCTCGTCCACGATCACGCCCTCCAGCCCCTCGTACGGCGGGCCCAGCGACTTAACCACCCGGCACTCCAGCCCGATGAGCTCGTGCCGCAGTAGGTTCCTCGGGGTGATCGGCACGTGGCGGACCCCCGGGTTCGGGTCTTCCGGTCGGAGACCTGCCGCCGGCTCCTCGCGCTGGCCCTCCGGGAGGCCCGGCGGATCGAGCGAGGCCGGGACGACGTGCGGTACGACGCGGACGGGCGCGTACTGCGGCTGTCGGACGGGCCGGAGAGGCTCACGATCGTCTCGGAGCGGGCGGCGGAGCTGCTGGGCGGGGAGGGGCGCGTCGAGCTGACGTTCAACGACCCGGCCGTGGCCGAGACGGAGCGGTGCTGCTTCCTGGACAAGATCCGGCTGGCCGAGGAGCTCGCCCGGCTCCTGGTGCGTGGGGAGTTCGAGCGCTTCGCGGAGCGGGTTCGCCGCCTGCCCCGGCCCGCCCGGATCGAGCTGTCCGGGGACCCGGAGTACGAGCCGGTCGCCCTCCGGTCACCCCTCACGCAGTCGTGAGAGGACGGCCTCCGTCACCTCCTCCGTGCTCGCCCGCCCGCCCAGGTCCGGCGTCCGCACGCCGTCCCGCAGCGTCGCCTCCACCGCGCGCTCGATCGCCCGGGCCTCCTCCCCGTACCCCAGCCAGTCGAGCATCATGGCGGCGGAGAGGATGGCGGCGAGGGGGTTGGCGATGCCCTTGCCGGCGATGTCGGGGGCGGACCCGTGCACGGGCTCGAACAGCGCGTGCTCGTCCCCCACGTTCGCGCTCGGCG
>NZ_JBMXXF010000051.1:0-4614 GCF_053997775.1 Methanopyrus sp. | reverse complement strand
GTCCTTGACGTCGGCGACGGGCACGTAGTCGACGACGACCAGCGGCATGCCGAAGTCGCCCGAGTCCGGATCCACGTAATCGTTCGCCTCCACCACAAACCCCTGACACGACTTCTCACCCGAGATCACCGGGATCGAGGCCACGTACGTCGACGTGACCGTGGCCTCCGGGAACTCGTAGCTCGGTCCGGAGGTGGACTCAAGCGTCACCTGGGCGCCGGAGATGGTGTACGCGTCCCCTGACTGGAAGTCGACGTTCACCGGCACCACGACCTCGACGTACTTGACCGACTGGTCCAGGTCCTGGAGCGTGACCTTCAGCGTGTTGTTGTTCGAGCTTGAGGGTTCCTGGATGTCGGCCTGATCGGTGACGTCCCGCTTCACCAGGCCCCGGTCCTGACCCTGCGACTCGTACACGTACACCCGCACGTCTCCGGCGTATCCGGCCTGACCGCCCTCCTTGGTCTGACTCGGGATGGGGATGGTGAACGTGATGCTGGACAGCTGGGAACTCAGGTCGAGCCCCACCTTGAAGTGGAACGTCACCTTTCGCTGCCCGGGCTCCACCCGGTTCGGCTCGGCGTAGGCGGCCAGCCCGTAGATGGTCGGCACGTTCTGCGGCACGACCGGGATCACCACGCCCCGCACCCGCACCGTGCCCTTGGCGCTCATGCTGCGGCTCAGCTCCACCTCCTCGCCCTTCGTCGGGTCGCCCAGCTGCACCGAGATCTTCCAGTACACCCGGCTGCCGTAGACCTTGTCGGACGCCGGCTCGATGTCCACCGGGGTTCCGAGCCACTCGCTGCCCGGCTCGATCCATCCGGTGGACCGGTCGAACTGGAACGACTTCGCCAGGCTCCACCCGTTGACCAGGTCGGTGCTCGACAGCCCGTACACGTCCACCTCCCGCAGGTGCACCCGGAACTCGGCCAGGTTTCGTACCTTGGGCACGACGGTCCACGTGACGCTGCTCCAGTCCTCCGGCGGCGTCGTCTGCAGCTTCGGCTCACCGACCCAGGCGACGGCGATCAGCTCGTCGGGTCGCACCATCACGTGCCACGGGTTGGTCAGCACGAGGCTCGTCTCGTACCCGTTCCCGCTGTCGTACGCGTAGTCGTAGACCATGTACACGTCCGGCACGTGCGCGGAGCCCGCCTGCGAGGGCTGCTGACCCTTGAGCTCGTACGTGATGGTGACCTTCAGGCTCTCGTTCGGGTCGACCGTGAACGTCTTTGGCTCGTCGGCCTTGTTGTCGTTGTTCGTGTCGACGCCGACCGTCAGGAACTGCTGGGTCTGGCCGTTCACGGTCTCGGTCACGATCAGGGCCGTCGACCCGGTGTTGACGACGACGTTGCCGTTGGAGTCCGTGGTGACGTCAGCGCTGGCGCTCGCGGAGTCCACCGTGTTTCCGGACGAGTCCACCACCGAGACCGAGATCGTGACCGTGTAGTCCCCGTCCAGCTCGTTGCGCAGCCGCTTCAGCTGCTCGACCGGGATCAGGACCTTCAGGTTGTGCAGGGAGCCGGACCGTCGCTGAACGGTGCCCTGGCTCTCGTCGTAAACCGCGACCTCGATCCCCTTGTTGCTCACGGTGATGTACTGGTGAATCTGCTCCTTACCGGTGGAAATCGTGGCCCGGTACCACTCCTGGCCGGAGGTGCTGCTGGTGTCGACGGTGACGTTGTACCACACCTCGGGGGCGATCTTCTTCCACGTGCCCTGGTCGGGCTCCCGGCAGATCAGCTTGTACCCGACCTGAGCCTGGTTACCCGGGGACAGGGCGATGTACTGCTCGCTCATGATCAGTCCGTTCACCTCGGTCAGCCGCACGGAGCCCGACTCGATCGGCTGGGAGAAGTCGTACGGGGGCTTCTCCGTCACCGGGACGACGTGGTACGTCTTGCTGTTCGCGCTGGGGTTGGTCACGGTCGCGCTCGACGTGAGGTTCAGCTCCTGGTACGCGGGGGCGGGGGCGCCGTGGTCGTACGTCCAGCCCACCACGCACGTGACCTCGTCCAGCTGCTGGATCGACAGCGGGTCCGCCGCGCCTACTTTCAGTAGCGATAACAGGGCCACCGAGAGCGCCGCTGCGAGGGCGCGTGGGTTCCTCACCGTTTTTCACCCCCTATATACACCGGTCCTCAACCATTCCCAACTCTTCCATGGAGTGATGAACTTATATAATTTTCATCCCCCGGCGAGTGTGGGGTGGTGAGGGTGCCGGGACGAGGGGTGGCGCTGCCGGCGGTGCTGGCCCTGTCGGTCTTGGCGCTCTTGGCACCTTCGCCCGGTCTCGCGGACGTGTACGCGATCGCGCTGAAATGTTACCCAATCCTGCGCGTTGAACCGGGCCTGGGATGGGCCGCGGAGCTGTCGTTGAACGGGAAATCGTACCGCGTGACCCTGGTGGAGGACGGTCGGGTGAGGTGGAAGGTCAGGGAGAGGCTGGGTGGGGAGGTTCGAGGGTGGGTGGACGTGAACGTTCAGGCGCCGAAGGACGCGCCGCCGGTTCAGGCCCGGGCGTACGCGGGGTTCGACGGTCGTTACCTCCGCCTCTACGGGCTGGTGCTCTCGGGGGTGAGCGAGCTCAAGGACTTCGAGCTGTCGCTGCTGGAGGTCCGCGGTGGGAGGGAGAGGAGGGTGGTTCGGATCCGGGATTGCATCGTGCACCGGTTGACACGGGACGTGACCCGGCTGCCGGTCGGCCTCTCGGTCTCGGTGCTGCCGCGGGAAGGGGTGGTGGGGGAGCGCGTGATCGTCTGCGGTGAGCTTCGGGACGTGGTGTTCGGCGTTCCCATCACGGACGGGCTCACGATCTCGTTCAAGGGGTGCGGCCTGGACCGGTCGGTCAGCGTGCATCCGGACGCGTCCGGGTGGTTCCGGGCGTCGGTGAAGGTGAATGAACCGGGGCTGCTCACGATCGAGGTCAAGTTCAACGGCGGTAACCTGTATCAGTCGGCGTCCAGGCGGATAACGTGCACGTTCCTGGAGCGCGCCCGGCTGAGGTTGATCGCCATGCCCGACGGGGATCGGGCGTTCAAGCTGCGGGCCGTGCTGACCAATCACCGCGGTGCTCCCATCCCCAACGCCCGGATCCTCCTCCTAGAGAACTACTCGATCCTAAGCAACCGCGCGGTGAGCGAGTGGGTCACGGGGCCGGACGGTAAGACGCCGCCGCTGCTGGTGATACCGAAGCGTCCGGGTCGGTTCGTGTACGTGGCCATGTTCCCGGGCGGATCGCTCGTGGCCCCCTCCTTCAGCAATCCGGTCACGGTCGTGGTGGAGACCGTGCAGGTCCCGGCCCGCGTCAACGCCAAGGGGGCGCGTAGGGGCGGGAAGAAGCCGCGTAACCTACCCTGCGTGCCGGTCGTGCCGCTCCGGCCGCGGTCCCGCCGGTCTTGGGCCGCCTAGCCCTCCACCTTGATCTCCCGGACGTCGCTCACGATGATCGTGTACCGCTCGCTCGACAGCCGGCGCTTCACGGCCTCCTTGAGCCCGTCCAGGTGTTCTTCCCGGATGATCGTCACCACCATGACCGCGCGCTCGGATAGGTCGTTCAGGGCCTTAATGGCGTGCTCCGGGTCCTCCTGAATTTCGAACCCCTCCCAGCGATCCGGGGCCACCCCGCGGTACTCCACCACGTAGAATCCCGTGACCTCCGCGTCCGCCATCGCGTTCATCACCTTGCCCACGTTCTCCGGATCCACGAAGATCCTCACCTCGACCATGCTCACGGCGGCTCACCCCGGCGCGCGTGGCGCGCTCACCGGTTAATAGCTCCCCGAAACTCCTCGGGGGACGCCTCGGGTGGGGACGCTGCTCATCGTCGACCCCCAGGTGGCAGGAGCCTCCGGAGACATGCTCCTCGGCGGGCTGCTGGACGCGGGCGCGGACGAGGGGTCGCTGCGTCGGGTGGTTCGCACCCTTCGGGACCGCGGGTTCCGAGTCGGCGTGAACGTGAGCCGGGTCTCGGCCCGCGGGTTTCGGGCGGTTCGGGTCCGGGTCGACGCGGGGGATCGGGTCGGCGACCCGGACCGGCTGGAGGGGCTCGTTTTGGAGGTCGCCGACGAGGTGGTGACCAGCGAGCCCTGGTCGGAGCTGCCGGAGCGGGCGCTGAGGTTGCTCCTACGGGCGGAGGAGCGGGTGCACGGGCGAGTCGACCACCTGCACGAGCTGGGATCCGTGGATACCGTGGTGGATCTGGTGGGTACCGCCGCGCTCCTGGAGGATCTGGATCCGGGGCGGGCGCTCGTGCTCCCGCCGAACGTGGGGTCGGGCACCGTGAGCACTGAGCACGGCGAGCTGCCCGTACCCGCCCCGGCCGTCGCGGAGATCCTGTCGGGGTGGGAGCGCGGGTTCCGGGCGGACGGGGAGGGGGAGCTGCTCACGCCTACCGGGGCGGCGCTGCTGCGGGCGATCGACGAGCTCACGGAGGACGCGGAGCCGCCATGGAGGCTGGTCCGGCAGGGGTTCGGGGCCGGGTCCCAGGAGCTGAAGGATCGGCCGAACGTGCTCCGGATTCTGCTGTGCGAGCCCGGGGGTGAGGGAGGGTTCGTTCGGGTGGTGGAGACCTCGATCGACGACGCGGACGGGGAGGCGGTGGGCGAGGCGATC
>NZ_JBMXXF010000050.1:0-36489 GCF_053997775.1 Methanopyrus sp. | reverse complement strand
GGAGCAGCATCCGAAGCTGCGCGAGGCGGTGTTCGGGTACAACGTGTGCCCGTTCGTGACGACCATGGAGGAAGTGCTCAGGGCGATGGGTCGGGACGACGTGAAGCTGGAGCATGATCCCATAGAGTGCAGCCACTGCCGGGTCATCATCCGGGAGGAGGGGTAACGCCCCCTCCTCCCTCATCCGGGCACCCGACCGGGCAAATTAGATGAGCATCGAACACCGGCCGTCCCGAGAGCGGGACGGCCCAACGGGGGTCTCAGCATGAGGCTTTTAGTTAACGTTCCAGAAGATATGGCCCGGGCCCTGAACAGCGAGTCTCGGCGCCGGATCCTGGAGCTGCTCCGAGAGCGTGGACCGATGACGCTGTCCGACCTGGCCCGGGAGCTGGGCATGTCCAAGTCGACGGTGCACCACCACCTGAAGGAGCTTGAGCGGGCCGGGCTGGTCCGCGTCGTGCGGGAGGAGCGGGGCGTGCCGAGGCCGCGACGCTACTACGGGTTGGCCGGTCGCCCGGTCACCGTGTCGGGTCCCCGGCTGGAGGACGCCGTGAAGTACGTGGCCAGGGCGTTGGAGCGGGGGAGGGACCCGAAGACCTCGATCCTGCTCGCGATCTCGGCCGCCTACCGGTCGGTGATCGAGTCGCTGGGGATCGACGCTCAGGAGGTCCTGTACGAGATCGGGAGGGAGATCGGCCGCCGGCTGGCTCGGAAGGGCGGGGACGAGGATAGGCTGGAGGAGTGCCTGAGCCCCATAGCGGACGACGTGAGGGTGCGGAGGGACGGGGACCGAGTGATCGTGGAGATCGAGGGGTGCCGCGAGTGCTCGGACCTGCCGTACGGTCCCGCGTGCCCCCTGGAGGCCGGAATCATCGCCGGGTTCCTGTCGGAGCTCCGAGGCAGGCGGTACCGGGCCCGGGAGGTAGAGTGCTGCGGTGAGGGGGCGGACCGGTGCGTGTTCGTGGCGGAGCCCACTAGCGACGGAGAACGCCCCAGGCCCTAGTCGACTTGGACACGCCCTCCACCCACGCCACGAGGGCCAGCGTGGCGGCGATCTCCTCGTCCGTCACGTCCGCGACGTTCCTGGCCGTCTCGGCGATCAGCTCCACCCGACGGTCGTCCCCGGACGCCGCGGCCAGGGCGAGCGCGATCAGGTGCGTCGTCTTGGGGTCCAAGGGGGACTCCTTCCAGACGAGCTCGTGCATCTTCTCCACGAGGTCCGCGTACTCGTCACCCAGCATCTCCCGGGCGTACCTCACGGCGATGAGGCCCTTCTCCTCCTCGTCCCGGGCAGGTTCTCCGGGCTGCCTGGACATGAGTTGGGCACCCCGCACGGTGCACCGCGCGCTCCGGTTAAGCGTGGATCGCGTTCGACCAGGATGGAACGGTTTTTAAGTGGGCGCGCCCGTCGGCCACGTCCGTGAACGTTGGCGTTTCCTTTCTGCACCCGAGGCCGATGATGCTATCAGCGGGGGTCGGGGACCCGGCTCGGGGCTCGCCGGGTGAGGATGCTGCTCATTCACGCGGATGAGATGGCGTTCGAGGCGCGGCAGAGGACCGGGATCGCGGAGGAAGAGCCGCCGACGAAGGAGGCGGAGGTGGAGGACTGCCTGGTCGTGTTCGCGGCGGTGCAGGAGGCCGACGAGGAGGACCCGGAGGCGGTCGCCGAGGCGGCCGTGCGGGAGGTGGAGGACGTCGCCGGCGAGCTGAAGGTGGATCGGATCGTCCTGTACCCGTACGCGCACCTCGCGGAGGATCTGGCCTCCCCGGACGTGGCCGTCGAGGTGCTGAGGAGGATGGAGGAGCTCCTGCGGGAGCGCGGGTACGAGGTGGTACGCGCCCCCTTCGGCTGGTACAAGGCGTTCCGGCTGGCCTGCAAGGGACACCCGCTCTCGGAGCTGTCCCGCACGGTCACCCCGGAGGCGGCCGAGGCGGGAGAGGAGCGGGAGGTCGAGTCGTCGTTCATGGTGTACGTGGACGGTGAGCTGAGGGACGTGGAGGAGGTGGACCTGTCGGAGTGCCCCGAGGACTTCCGACGGCTGGTGCTGCACGAGCTGGGCGAGGAGCGGGAGTCGGGCGGGGAGGAGCCGGCCCACGTGCGGTTGATGCGGGAGAAGTGGATCTGCGATCACGAGCCGGCGGCGGACGTGGGTCACGTGCGCTGGTACCCGTACGGGCACGTGATCCGACGGTGCCTGGCGGAGTACGTGGAGAATCTGATGGCGGGGATGGGCGCGGCGGTCGTGGAGACGCCGGTGATGTACGACCTGGGCGAGGAAGCCATCCGGGAGCACGCGGACCGGTTCGGCGAGCGGCAGTACCGGCTGCGGGCGGGCAACCGGGCGCTGATGCTCCGGTACGCGGCCTGCTTCGGGGCGTTCCGGCTGCTCGCCGACACGACGCTGAGCCGACGGCACCTGCCGTTCAAGGTGTACGAGCTGTCGCAGAGCTTCCGGCTGGAGCAGAGCGGTGAGGTGGTCGGGCTGAAGCGACTGCGGGCGTTCACGATGCCGGACCTGCATACGGTGTGCGCCGACATGGACCAGGCGGTGGAGGAGTTCCTGGAGCAGGCGAGGCTGTGCCTGGAGGTGGGGCGGGAGCTGGGGCTGGAGTACGAGGTCGTGCTGCGGGTCACGGAGGACTTCCTGGACGAGCGACCCGAGGTGCTCGAGCGGCTGGCCGAGGCCGTGGAGGAGGTGTACGGGGACTCCAAGCCAATCCTCGTGGAGGCGCTCTCCGAGCGGAAGCACTACTGGGAGTGTAAGGTGGACTTCGCGTTCATCGACAGCCTGGGCCGGCCCATCGAGAACCCGACCGTGCAGATCGACGTGGAGAGCGGGCGTCGGTTCGGCATCACGTTCGCGGACGAGTCCGGGGAGGAGCGGCATCCGGTGATCCTCCACTGCTCCCCCACGGGCAGCCTGGAACGCGTGATCTGCGCGCTGCTCGAGCACCAGCAGAAGCGGTTCGAACGGGAGGAGAGGCTGCCCACGCTGCCGACCTGGCTGTCCCCCGTGCAGGTGCGGGTGATCCCGGTGTCCGAAAAGGTCCTGGACGAGGCGGAGAAGGTGGCCGAGCGGCTGCGGGAGGAGGGATTCCGGGTCGATCTGGACGACCGGGACGAGCCGGTAGGCAGGAAGATCAGGGACGCGGGCAAGGAGTGGGTACCCTACGTGGTGGTGATCGGAGAGGAGGAGGTGAAGAAGGGCACGCTGTCGGTGACGATCCGGGAGGAGTCGACGCTGAAGAAGCAGCGGCGGGTGGAGATGACGCTCGAGGAGCTCGTCGAGCGGCTCGAGCGGGAGACGGAGGGCAAGCCGCGGGTGCCGCTGACCGCGCCGATGCGGCTCAGCGAGCGGCCGCGGTTCGGACGCTGAGCTCAGGACTCCCGCTCCATCGCCACGATCCCGGTCCTCGCGATCTCCACGACGCTGCCGATGTCGTTCATGAGCTCCAGGAGCGACTCCACGTCCCGCGGCTCTCCCACGATCTCCACCGTGATCGTCTCGCGCCCCACGTCCACCACCTCGGCGCCCGCCGCCCGCGCCAGCTCGGCCGCCCTCGCCCGGTCCCTCGTCTTGATCTTCACCAGCGCCAGCTGCCGCTCCACCGTGCGCTCCGGGTCCAGCTCCGAGACCTTGATCACGTCGACAAGCTTGTTAAGCTGCTTCACGACCTGCTCGATGGTCCGCTCGTCCCCGCGCACCGTGAGCGTCATCCGCGCCAGCCCCTCCCGCTCCGATGGTCCCTCCGCGATCGAGTCGATGTTGAACCCCCGCCGCCGGAACAGGCCGGAGACCCGCTGCATGACCCCCGGACGATCCCGCACGAGCACCGACAGGATCCGCCGCTTCTCACCATCCTCCATGACGACGGCCCCCGGGTGCGCGCACCGAAGGGGCTTTTCTGGGTAACACCCCGCGCCTCGGGATGATGCAGGCCCTCCCTACCCGAGGCCGATGAGGAGCCAGCCCTTTCGCTGACCGGGGGCTCTCGGCTTGAACCGGCCCGTGGACGCCCACTGCCACCTCTGCTTCGACCACTTCCGGAGGGACGTGGACGAGGTCGTCGAACGCGCCCGGGAGCGGGTCCTGCGCGTGTACGACTGCGGGGTCACCCCCGGCACCGCCCGGCGCACCCTCGAGCTGGCCCGCCGGTTCGAGGGCTTCGTGTTCCCCACGATCGGTCTGCACCCGCCCCGGGCCCCCCGGATGCAGGACCGGGACATCGACGAGGTCGTCCGGCTCATCCGGGAGCACGCGGACGAGCTGGCGGCGATCGGCGAGATCGGGCTGGACTACCACTACGTGAAACGTTCCAAGGAGCGCGAGCGCATGCGCGAGGTCTTCGAGCGGTTCCTCCGGCTCGCCGAGGAGCTCGACAAGCCGGTCGTGATCCACGCCCGGGAGGCGGAGGAGGATGCCTTCCGAATCCTGAGGGAGCACGATGTGACCGCCATGTTCCACTGCTACGACGGTCCGCCGGAGCTCGCCCGGCGGATCGCGGAGGAGGGACACTACGTCTCCCTCTCCACCATCCACGTCATCCGCGGCCCGACCGGCCGCACCCGACGGCTGCTCGAGTCCGTGCCGCTGGACCGCGCCCTGACCGAGACGGACAGCCCGTACCTCTCGCCCGAGCGGGGGAGGCGGAACGAGCCCGCGAACGTCTGGCGGATCGTGGAGCTCGTGGCCGAGGTGAAGGGGGAGCCGGTTGGCAGGGTCGTGGAGACCACGGCCGAGAACGCCCTGGAGTTCTACGACCGATGAGGGAGAAAACTATAAGTAGGCGGGGTGGGGCGCGCGGGGACGGCGGCGGCCACAGCGGCCGGGGCCACACCCGGGCCACATCTCGAACCCGGAAGTTAAGCCCGGCCGCGTCCCGGGTGGTACTGCGCTCCGAGAGGGCGCGGGAAGCCCGGGATGCCGCCGCCGTCCACCCCGAAAATCGTTATGATAATCGTAACGATGGGGGAGGCCGGGTGGACCTCAACCGGATCGCCCGGATCTCCGCGATCCTCCTCCTCGCGGCGCTCGCCGTCGCCCTCCTCGGCGGGCCCGTCTGGCCCCTCGGAGTGCTCTCACTCCTCGTCGGCGCCCTCGACGTGATCATCTGCGCCCGCCGGGGAGGGGACCGGGTGATGGGGCTCGCGGGCTTCCTCCTCCTAATGGTCGGCACCGTCGTGTTAACCTGCCGCGTGAGGTGAGTGGAGATGACCGAGGGCGGGACGGCCCGGCTGATCCTCGGGCTCGTGGAGATGGGGGAACCGATCCCGAGGTTTCCCGAGATCCGGGACCGGCTGTCCCGGCACCTTCGACGGTACCTCGGGCCCCTGGAGATCCGGGAGCTCAGGGCGAGCCTGCCCGAGGACGCGTACTCCGAGGCGCGCGGCCAGTACCTCGGGAAGGCCCTGCTCGAGCGGCTCACCGAGGTGGACGGACGGTGCCACCGGGTCGTAGGGCTCACGCGCGAGGACCTGTACGAGCCTGGGCTGAACTTCATCTTCGGGCTGGCCCGGGTGAACGGCCGCGAGGCTGTGGTCTCGGTGGCCCGACTGCTGGACGAGGATCGAGACCGCTACCTGGAACGGGTCGTGAAGGAGGTCACGCACGAGCTTGGCCATACCTTCGGCCTGGAGCACTGCGACGATCCTCGGTGCGTGATGAGCTTTTCCAGCACCGTGATGCACGTGGACCGGAAGTCCCCGAACTTCTGCGACCGATGCACCCAGACCCTGCTGAAGCGCGTGCGCCGATGGTGGTTGGAGCGTTGCCGGAAGGAGTGATCGAGTACGTGGACCGCCGGGGACGCCGCGTCCGGGTGCGCCGGGCGCACCGGCGGGACATACCCGAGATTACCGAGATCGAGGAGCTGGCGTTCCCAAAGTCCCCCTACCCCACCTACGTCTTCCTGTACACCCTGTCCAACAACCCGGAGGGTTTCCTGGTGGCGGAGGTGCACGGGCGCGTGGTCGGGTACGTCATCTTCGAGGTCCGTAGGTGGCTGAACGAGGGTCACATCGTCTCCATCGCCGTACACCCGGAGCACCGGCGGTGCGGGATCGGCACGATCCTCATGCGGGAGGCGGAGCGCCGGATCCGGGAGCGCGGGTGCGACGTGGTGCGGCTGGAGGTTCGGGAGTCCAACTTCCCCGCGCGTCGGTTCTACGAGCGGTTGGGGTACCGGGTGGAGCGGCGGGAGCCGGGGTACTACCAGGACGGGGAGACAGCCGTCATCATGGTCAAGCGGCTGCGGAAATAGTTACGATGGTCGTAACGATGCGCCGACTGGTGGCCCCGCCGGGATTTGAACCCGGGCTACGGGCTCCGCAGGCCCGCGTCCTATCCAGGCTAGACTGCGGGGCCTCCTCCCGGTCCCGCCCCTCCGGACCGGACTTAAAAAACCTGTGGTCGCGATCGGGCCCGCTGGACGCTCCCCCCGGCCCGAGGACTCCCGACCGGTTTAAAACACCCTCCCCTCGGGTGAACGCGGAGCGCTCCCCGGGGGCGGCCGCGGGTGTGGTGGCGTGACCACGTGAAGGAGATCCAGCAAAAGGCCGAAACCGGGCAGTACGTGGTCCGAGGATTCGGCACGAGCCGCAAGGTCCCGCACTTCGACGACCTGGTCATCGTGCCCGCCCAGGTCTCCCGCCCGCCCATCGACAAGTACCGGGAGCCGTGCCGGACCAAGACCGTGCTCGGGGACCGGTTCGCCGAGCGGCCCCTCAAGCTGGACACGCCCGTCC
Source organism: Methanopyrus sp. (assembly GCF_053997775.1). Lineage (NCBI taxonomy): Archaea > Methanobacteriati > Methanobacteriota > Methanopyri > Methanopyrales > Methanopyraceae > Methanopyrus > Methanopyrus sp. The sequence goes on along the minus strand of NZ_JBMXXF010000050.1, from coordinate 29,744 downwards.
TCGTCGGCGCGATGTCCTTCGGCGCACTGAGCCGGGAGGCCAAGATCGCGGTCGCCCGAGGCACCGCCAAGGTCGGGACCGCGACCAACACCGGCGAGGGCGGCATGCTCCCCGAGGAGCGCGAGGAGGCCGAGTGGCTCATCGCCCAGTACGCGTCCGGCCGCTTCGGCGTGTCCGCCGAGTACCTCAACGCCGCGGACGCGATCGAGATCAAGATCGGGCAGGGCGCCAAGCCCGGCATGGGCGGCCACCTCATGGGCGAGAAGGTGACCAAGGAGATCGCCGAGATCCGCGGCATCCCCGAGGGCACCGACGCGCTCTCCCCGGCCCGGCACATGGACATCGTCGGGCCCGAGGACCTCAAGATGAAGATCGAGCAGCTCCGCGAGATCACCGACTGGAAGGTCCCGATCATCGTCAAGTACAGCCCCGGCCGCGTCAAGGAGGACGTCAAGATCGCGGCCAAGGCCGGCGCCGACATCATCGCGATCGACGGCATGCAGGGCGGGACCGGCGCCTCCCCCGAGATCGCCACCGAGAACGCCGGCATCCCCACCATCGCCGCCCTCGTCCAGGCCGTCGAGGCCCTCAACGAGCTCGGACTCCGCGACGAGGTCGACATCATCATCTCCGGCGGCATCCGCGACGGGGCCGACGTGGCCAAGGCCCTCGCCCTCGGCGCCGACGCCGTGTACGTCTGCACCGGCGTCCTCATCGCCATGGGCTGCACCGCCTGCATGCAGTGCCACACCGGCAAGTGCCCCAAGGGCATCTGCACCCAGGACCCCGAACTCCGCAAGAACCTCGACGTCGACGAGGCCGCCGAACGCGTCGCCAACTACCTCAAGGTCATCACCGAGGAGTGCAAGATGCTCGCCCAACTCGCCGGCAAGACCGACGTGCACAACCTCGAGAAGGAGGACCTCCGCGCCCTCTCCGAGGACGTCGCCCGCATCACCGGCGTCAAGATGGCCGGCTCCGACGTCGAACTCGCCTAGGGGACCCACCCCCACTTGATCCTCATCGTCGACAACCACGGCCAGTACGTCCACCTCATCCGCAAGAACTACGACTACCTCAACATCCCCGCCGAGATCGTCCCCAACACCACCGACCCCGACGACATCCGCCGCCGCGCCGACGGCGTCATCATCAGCGGCGGCCCCTCCCGCGACCGCGCCGGCAACTCCCCCCAGATCATCGAAGAACTCGCCGGCGAGCTCCCCATCCTCGGCATCTGCCTCGGCCACCAGCTCATGGCCGAGGTCTTCGGCGGCCGGGTCGACTGGGCCGCCGGCCGCGAAGACTACGCCCGCACCGAGATCGAGATCCTCGACCACGAGGGCATCTTCGAGGGACTCCCCGACCGCATCACCGCCTGGACCTCACACCGCGACGAGGTCAAGGAGGTCCCGGACGAGTTCCTCGTCACCGCCCGCTCCGACAAGTGCGAGGTCGAGGCCATGCGCCACCGTGAACTCCCACTCTACGGCGTCCAGTTCCATCCCGAGCTCAAATACACCGAGTACGGCCCCGACATCCTGAAGAACTTCGCCAAACTGTGCACCAAGGCCTAAAACGGCGGGGGGAGCACCGACGAAGTTCGGGTTCTTCACCCTCCTCGGCTACACCGCCCTACTACTCACCCTCGGCGCCATCGTCGCCCGACTCTCCGAGGAAGCCCGACTCCCCGACATCCCCTTCCTACTCCTCCTCGGATTCCTCCTCGGTCCCCTTACCGGCATCGTCCGACCCGAACACGCCCAACAAATCTTCCCCTTCCTAGGCACCGTCGGACTCATCATCATCCTCCTCGACGGCGGCTTCGAGATCAGCATCGACGTCCTCCGCCGCGTCGCCACCCTCGTCGCCAAGCTCGACCTCATCACCCTCCTCATCACGGCCGCCCTCTCCTCCCTCATCTTCAACCTCGCCTTCCACACGAACCCCCTCAGCCCCATCGGCTTCCTTTACGGAGCCATCACGTGCGCCACCGACCCCGCCACCCTCATCCCCGTCTTCGCCAAGCTCGACCTACCCGCCGAGATCTCCACCACCCTCATCGCCGAGAGCGTGTTCAACGACCCACTCGGCGTCGTACTCACCAAGACCTCCCTCTCCACCCTCGGCATCGGAGCCCACCACAACCCCATCGCCCTCTTCCTCTCCCTCGCCGCCGGCGGCGCCGCCGCCGGAGTGATCGCGGGCGCCGCACTCGAACAACTCCTCGCCCGAGAACCCTTCAAGGAGTACGTCGTCCCCATCACCCTCGGCGCCGCCCTCGCCACCTGGTACCTCTGCGAGGAAACCATACCCCACCTCACCGGGTACGAACTGAGCGGATTCATGGCCGTGGCCATCCTGGGCATGTACATCGGCAACCGACTCACCGAACACGAGCACCTCCGAGAGGACCTCCAATTCCTCAAAGGCTTCATGGAGGAACTCTCCACCGTCGTCCGCATCATCGTCTTCACCACCCTCGGCGCCTGCATCAGCCTCCCACTCCTGAAACGGTACTGGCTCGGCGGACTCCTCTGCGCCCTCGGCAACATCTTCCTCGCCCGACCCCTCGGCGTCCTCGCCGGCACCTACCTGCCCCCCAAGGAACCCCTCACCCTGAAAGAGCGCCTCTACCTGGCCCTCGAAGGCCCCCGCGGCGTCGTCCCCGCCGCCCTCGTCGGCACCGTCTACACCAAGATCACCACCCACCCCCACCTACTCCCACCCCACATCACCCGACAAATGCCCCCACACGCCCTCGCCGGCACCATCCTCGTCGCCACCTTCCTCACCATCCTCCTCAGCGTCATCCTCGAAGCCACCTGGGCCCAACCCCTCGCCAAACGCCTCCTACGAACACGATAACGCCGAGACCAACGGGGGACCCCACCCTGACCCTCCACGAACACCTACAACACGCCCCCGAGACCCTCCACCTCGCCATCATCACCATCAGCACCAGCAAGTTCGAACAGGCCGCCCGCGGCGACGACCCCGACGACCCCTCCGGCGACACCCTCCAACGAAAGCTCGAAGAAGCCGGCCACGAGGTCCGCTACCGACTCCTCACCCCCGACCAACCCGACATGATCACCGGCGCCGTCAAATGGCTCACCGAACGCGCCCACGCCATCATCACCACCGGCGGCACCGGCATCACCCCCACCGACACCACCATCGAAGCCCTCGAACGCATCGCCGACAAACGCCTCCCCGGCTTCGGCGAACTCTTCCGCCGCCACTCCGAGAAGGAGATCGGCGCCCACGCCGCCCTCACCCGCGCCGAGATGTACGTCGTGAACCAAACCCCCGTCGCCTGCCTCCCCGGCTCCCCCCACGCCGCCGAACTCGGCGCCGAACTCCTCCTCGAACTACTACCCCACGCCGTCGCCCACGCCCAAGGCAAAGCCTAGGCGACGAGGCAGGCGGAAAACCGCTCACCTGACGTCCCTCTTGACCTTCCTCACCACCCGCACGTCCTCGATCCTCGTGTGCGGGTACCGCCCCTCCTCGTCCTTCTCCGCGTACTTCACCATGTCCCAGAGCGTGACCAACCCCACCACCAACCCCGTGAGCGCGTCCATCTCCACCCCCGTCCGACCCACCGACTTCACCCGCACCGTCATCTCCGCCCCGTCCTCCTTCACCTCCACGTCCACGTCGACCCCCGTAATCCGCACCGGATGACAGTGCGGAACCAGCTCCGGCGTCCGCTTGACCGCCAGCATCGCCGCCAACCTCGCCGCCTCAATCGGGTCGCCCTTCCCCTCCGGGTGCGACTCCCGCCTCCTCAGCGCCTCCACACCCTCCTCCGACAGCCTCAGGAACCCGCGAGCCTCCGCGATGCGCACCTGCTCCCGCTTCCCCGTCACGTCCACCATGGACAAGGCCGGACGCCCCGACCCGGGCCCGGCGCCCCCGCCCATTAACCCGGCGATCTAACGTTATGAAACCCGTAACGATTGGCCCGGGGCGGTCACCCCTAAAAGGGCTCGTCATCCGGCGCGGTACGCCTGCGGGACTGCGATCATCCCGGCGTTCAGTCGGAGGAAAAGTCATCAGCGGCGCCCTCAGCAGGGGAGTGATTCATCACGCCGATTCGTTAAGGAACTCGTAACGATTCTCGGAGTAGGGGTCATCGCCCCCCGCGCAAGCCCGCCCCCCGGGGCTGTCGTTGCCCCGCCGCATCATCCCCTCCGCTGGAGGTGATCCAGCCGCAGGTTCCCCTACGGCTACCTTGTTACGACTTCGCCCCCCTCGCCCCCCGGGGGCTCGCCCCCGGCCCGTAAAGGACCGGGGGCTTGCCCCCGGGGGGCTCGGGTGGCGTGACGGGCGGTGTGTGCAAGGAGCAGGGACGTATTCACCGCGCCATTCTGAGGCGCGGTTACTACCGATTCCACCTTCATGCGGGCGAGTTGCAGCCCGCAATCCGAACTACGACGGGGTTTAGGGGATTCCCTCCCCCTTTCGGGGTCGGGTCCCATTGTCCCCGCCATTGTAGCCCGCGTGTAGCCCGGGGGTTTCGGGGCATACGGACCTGCCGTCGCCCCCACTTTCATCCGCCTTAACGGCGGCGATCCCCGCAGAGTGCCCGGCGCCCCTTACGGGGCCCGCTGGCAACTGCGGGCGGGGGTCTCGCTCGTTACCTGACTTAACAGGACACCTCACGGCACGAGCTGACGGCGGCCATGCACCTCCTCTCAGCTCGTCCGGCAAGGTCGTCAACCTGGCCTTCATCCTGCTGTCGCCCCCGGTAAGGTTTCCGGCGTTGAATCCAATTAAACCGCAGGCTCCACCGGTTGTGGTGCTCCCCCGCCAATTCCTTTAAGTTTCAGCCTTGCGGCCGTACTCCCCAGGCGGCGGACTTAACGGCTTCCCTACGGCACTGGGGCGGCTCGTGGCCTCCCCAACACCTAGTCCGCATCGTTTACAGCCGGGACTACCCGGGTATCTAATCCGGTTTGCTCCCCCGGCTTTCGGCCCTCACCGTCGGACCCGTTCCAGCCGGACGCCTTCGCCACTGGCGGTCCCCCCGGGATGACAGGATTTCACCCCTACCCCGGGGGTACCTCCGGCCTCTCCCGGTCCCAAGTCCCGCAGTTTCCCCGCCGACTCCCGCGGTTAAGCCGCGGGCTTTCGGCGGGGACCCACGGGACCGGCTACGGCCCCTTTAGGCCCAATAAAAGCGGCCACCACTTGCGGCGCCGCTATTACCGCGGCGGCTGGCAGCGGTCTTGCCCGCCGCTTGCTACCCGGGGCTTTTTACACCCCGGTACAGCCGCCGGGGTTTTTACCCCGACGGCACTCGGGGTCCCCCCGTCGCGGTTGCCCGCATTGCGGAGGTTTCGCGCCTGCTGCGCCCCGTAGGGCCCGGGGCCTTGTCTCAGTCCCCGTCTCCGGGCTCCGGCTCTCACCGCCCGTACCGATTATCGGCTTGGCGGGCCGTTACCCCGCCAACTACCTAATCGGCCGCAGGCCCATCCTCGGGCGGGCCCGGGCGGCATGGGCCCGGGCCCCTTTCGGCGGAGGACCGTTCCAGGCCGCCCCGCCTATCGGGGATTAGCCCCAGTTTCCCGGGGTTATCCCCGTCCCGAGGGTAGGTTACCCACGTGTTACTGAGCCGTCCGCCGGGCCGCCCCCATGGCCGGGCGGCCCTCGACTTGCATGGCTTAGTCGGACCCCGATAGCGGTGGCCTCCGGCAGGATCAACCGGAGTTAGGGTGGCGGCCGCAAGGATTTGGGTCCGCGGCGGGGCCGTCACGGCCCCGGGGGGCGGGCTTGCGTCGGCCCCGGGGCCCCGGGGGTGGTTCCCCCCGGGGTTGCCCGGGGCCCCATCGGGGGGCTCTCCCTCGCGTCCGTCGGGGGCGGTAAGGTCGTTCTATATGAAGATTTCGGTACGGTTCGGGGCGGGATCGCGGGGTTTATCGGGGGTGGGCGCGCGGGCGGTGGGGGTGCGGTCGCTTGGTCTCGTTGGACTACGTGGCGGGCTTCTTCGACGGTGAGGGGTCGGTGGTGGTCCGGTTCGTGCGGGATGGGCGGTACCGGGCGGGTTACCGGGTCTCCACCAAGGTGGTCTTCGTGCAGAAGGAGCGGGGGGTGCTCGAGGAGATCCGTGAGACGCTCGGGATGGGGCACCTGTACCGTCGGCGCGACGGCGTGTGGTGCCTCGAGATCTACCGTCGGGGGGACCTGCGTCGGTTCGTGGACCTGATGGTGGGCAGGGTGGTGGTGAAGCGGGGCGCGTTGGAGCGGTTGGGGAGGGTGTTGGAGCTGTTGGAGGCGGGCGTGCACGGGTCGCGGGAGGGGTTGGAGCGGGTGCGGGAGGCGTGGTCGGTCAAGGGTGGGTAGGTCATCGGGTGGGCCTCCCCTTCGCGGGCAGTCGTCATCCCGGTTGTCGTTACGTTCTTCGTAACGATTGTCGCGGTCGGGCGGCCGGTCGGCACCCTCGGGATCTATCATCGCGGGCGGCTCAAGCTGGGGCTAATCCCCGCGTCATCCCGGCCGCCCCCCGGGGATGGTGCCGGCTTTCGGGGTTTAATGGGTGCGGTCGGGTGGGCGGGTTGCGGTCATCCCGGTGTGGTCGCCTCCCGTGGCCGTGTCGTCATCCCTCCTCGTCGAGTTCGCGGAGGAGTTGGTCGAGGTCTTCGAGGACGTCGGAGTCCTCGGTGGCGTCGCGGGCGACGTCTTGGGGGACGTGGAAGGTGCGGTCGATGTGGTCGTCGGCGTCGCGGATGTCGCCGGTGTGGGGGTCGAGGATCTTGTCGTGGTGGACGAGGACGGTGCCGTCGTCGAGGAGGGTGAGGGGGGCGCGGTACTTGGGGAGGTGGGGTGGTTGGGTGGTGAGGGGGAGGAGGCTGTAGGTGAGGGCGCCGTGGAGTTCGTGGGCGTCGGTGCGGAGGAGGGTGTCTGGGAGGTCGGCGTGGTGTTGGGCGAGGTCGGAGGTGCAGCCGGCGAGGATGGTGGTGTCGCGTTCGAGGGCGACGATCTTGAGGGTGGTGAGGGTGTGGAGGTAGCGGTCGGGGTCGTCGCGGTGGATGGGTTGGAGGAGGTCGATGAGGAGGAGGTCGGGGTCGTGTTGTAGGAGTTGGTCGCGGAGGCGGTGCGGGTTGAGGTCCTGGACGATCTCGCCGAGGGTGCGGTGGTAGACGCCGGCGCGGATGCTGAAGGCGTTGAGGATGGTGAGGTCGCCGCGTTGGTGGGGTTCGCGGAGGTCGTGGCCGTACTCCTCGGCGCGGCGGAGGAGTTCGTGGGGGCTGGTGCCGGTGGCGAGGAGGAGGACGCGGTGGTCGCGTTCGAGGGCGTTCCAGAGGACGTTCTCGAGGAGGAGTTGGCGGGGGGTGCCGGGGGGTCCGAGGAGGAGGGTGACGCCGCGGTGGGGGAGTCCGCCGCCGATGAGGTCGTCGAGGCCGGGGACGTGGGTTTTGAAGCGTTTCATGGGTGGGGCCCGCCCGGGCGGTGGATCTCGTAGAAGCCTTGGTAGGCGGAGTGGTAGGTGGGGGCGCCGAGGCGGTGGAGGGCTTGTTCGAGCTCGCGCTCGAGCTCGCGGTAGGGGGTGGGGTCGTCGGTGGTCTCGAGGAGGTGGGCGCGGTGGGCGGGGTCGCAGGTGGCCCGGCAGGGGACGAAGCCCTCGGTGAGGACGACGGTGGTGGGTGGGTCGTGGTCGTAGTGGGTGTGGCCCTGGAGGAAGTGTTCGATGCAGCAGTCGGGGTAGTCGAGGAGGCGGCCGATGAGGCGGTCGTCGAGGGTGTACGCGCCGAGGCGTTCGGCGACGTAGGGGTGGAGGGCGGGGCGGACGTGGAGGCCGGAGTCCTCCCAGAGCTCGAGTTCGGTCTCGACGATGGCGGTGCAGAGGCGGAGGTCGTGGGGGGTGGTGCGCTGGAGGGCGAAGCGGGCGACGGGTTCGGGCTCGGGGAGGTCGGCGGCGCCCTCGAGGTGGGATTCGAGGTCCTGGAGGAGTTGTAGGACGCGCTCGAGCGCGTGCAAGTGGGTGGGCCCCGGGATGGGGAGCTAGTCCGGGGGTGAGGGGGTTCCCGATGATCGGCCTCCACGGCCCCCGACCGGGTCGCAGCGGTTTTACGCTTTCCCTTGGGTGGGGGTGAGGGGTGCCCGGGTCTTGGTCGTGGTGCGGTCGGTCTCGCGGCTGCACGTGACGCTGATCGACCTGCACGGTGGGTTGGGTCGGGTGGATGGGAGCGTGGGGGTGACGTTGGAGCGGCCGTGGATGGAGTTCGAGGTGGAGCGGGCGGAGGATGGGGTGGTGGTGGAGGGTGAGGGGGAGGTGGCGGTGAAGGCGGAGCGGGCGGCGCGGGCGGTGTTGGAGGGGTTCGGGCTGGAGGGTGGGGTGCGGGTGGTGGTGCGGCGGTCGTACCCGGAGCACGTGGGGTTGGGCTCGGGGACGCAGGCGACGTTGTCGGTGGCGGTGGGCGTGTTGGAGGCGTTCGGGGTGGAGGATTACGACGTGCGGGGGCTGGCGGACCTGCTGGGTCGCGGTGGGACGTCGGGGATCGGGGTGGCGGCGTTCGAGGGTGGTGGGTTCATCGTGGATGGGGGGCACCGGTTCGGTCCGGGGGGTAAGGAGGGGTTCAAGCCGTCGGCGGCGTCGGGGGAGGTGCCGCCGGCGCCGGTGGTGGCGCGGTTGGAGGTGCCGGGGGACTGGCGGTTCGTGCTGGCGATCCCGGAGGTTCGGCGGGGGGCGCACGGGGACGAGGAGGTGGACATCTTCCGGCGGTACTGCCCGGTGCCGGCGCGGGAGGTGGAGCGGGTGTGTCGGTTGGTGCTGATGGTGATGCTGCCGGCGGTGGCGGAGGGTGACGCGGAGGCGTTCGGTCGGGCGGTGGATGAGGTGCAGGGGTTGGGGTTCAAGCGGGTGGAGGTGGGGCTGCAGGACGCGGTGGTGCGGGAGTTGATGGAGGTGGCGCGGGAGGCGGGCGCGTACGGGGCGGGGTTGAGCTCGTTCGGTCCGACGGTGTACGCGGTGTGCGACTCGGCGTCGGCGGGCGGCGTGGCGCGGGAGTTGGAGCGGTTCCTGAGGGAGCGGGGGGTGGGGGGCGAGGTGATCGTGTCGGAGCCGCGGAACGAGGGGTTCGAGGTGCGCGGGTGAGAAAAGGGTTCAAATAACTCGGGAGCGTGGGTGGGCGCGCGCCGCGCGGGAATGGGAAACGAGGGTTTTTCTGAGGTGTCGCGGGCCCTCGGCGGTGAGGGGTCGATGATCGAGGGGGTGCGGGCGCGTTGGGCGTGTACGTGGCCGAGAACATCACGGGCGTGTACGCGTTCGATGAGGAGGGGAACCTGATCGACAGCGAGCCGTTCCCGTCGGACCCGGACGAGATCGTGGAGCGGTTGATCCGGAAGGAGCGCGGAGAGGTGTTGGAGGAGGAGGAGAAGCTGCTCTCCCGGTTGGAGGCGGACACGATCAACTTCGAGGGGACGAAGGCGGACCGGCAGCGGCTGGAGGAGGTGGTGGACGGCGAGCTGATCGTGGAGTTTCCGAACGTGGCGGGCGAGATCCTGCGGGAGCGGGCGCGGGAGCTGGCCGTGGAGGCGGGCGTGGTCGGGTCGGAGGAGGAGTTCGCGGAGCTGGCGTACGAGGTCGGGATCAAGCTGTCGAAGCGGAAGGTGCGGGAGACGGTCGAGGAGCGGGACCAGATGATCATCCAGGCGATCAACACGATCGACGACATCGACCGGATCCTGAACATCCTGACGGATCGGGTGCGGGAGTGGTACGGGATCCACTTCCCGGAGATCAACAAGATCGTGAAGAAGCACGATGACTTCGTGACGTTGGTGGCGGAGCTGGGGCACCGGGACAACTTCACGAAGGAGCGGATCAAGGAGGTGCTGCCGGACTTCCCGGACCACCTGGCGGAGAAGCTGGAGGAGGCGGCGAAGGACTCGATGGGGGCGGAGATGGACGAGAAGGACCTGCGGGCCGTGCAGCGGGTGGCGGAGATCGCGCGGGAGCTGTACGAGATCCGGCGGAAGACGGCGGAGTACATTGACGAGTCGATGGACGACGTGGCCCCGAACATCAAGGCGCTGGTGGGCCCGCTGATCGGGGCGCGGCTGATCGCGCTGGCCGGCGGGCTGAAGGAGATGGCGCGGCTGCCGGCGAGCACGATCCAGCTGCTGGGCGCGGAGAAGGCGCTGTTCCGGCACCTGACGAAGGGCACGAAGCCGCCGAAGCACGGGGTGATCTTCCAGCACCCGCTCATTCACCGGAGCCCGTGGTGGCAGCGGGGTAAGATCGCGCGGGCGCTGGCGGGCAAGCTGGCGATCGCGGCGCGGATCGACGCGTACTCGGGCGAGTACCGGGGCGACGAGCTGAAGCGGCAGCTGGAGCAGCGGGTGAAGGAGATCAAGGAGAAGTACCCGCGGCCGCCGAAGCGGCGCGGGCGCGGTCGGCCGCCGCGCGGTCGTCGCGGTGGTCGTCGCGGGGGTCGGCGGCGGCGCTCGCCCCGGCGCTCGCGTCGGGATCGGAGGCGTCGCTCCCGCCGGCGCTGAATTTTTCCCCTCCTAACCCCACGATCCACGGGGGTGGGGCCGGATGGTGGAGATCGAGATCGAGCCGCACGAGGAGTTTGAGGGCGTGTACTGGGCGATCTTCGAGGACGGGACGCGGAAGCCCGCGACGGAGAACCTGGTGCCCGGTCATCAGGTGTACGGGGAGCGGTTGGTCAAGCAGGACGGGACGGAGTACCGGGTGTGGGAGCCCAGCCGGAGCAAGCTGGCCGCGATGATCATGAACGGGATGGAGCACTTCCCGTTCGAGGAGGGGAGCAAGGTCCTCTACCTGGGCGCGGCGGCGGGTACGACGCCCTCGCACGTGTCGGACATCATTAGGGAGGAGGGAATCGAGTACTGCGTGGAGTTCGCGTCTCGAATGATGCAGGAGCTGATCCCGGTGTGCGAGAAGCGTCCGAACATGGTGCCGATCCTGGGCGACGCGACCAAGCCGCACGAGTACGCGGAGATCGTGGAGCAGGTGGACGTGATCTACCAGGACATCGCGCAGCCGAAGCAGGCGGAGGTCGTGGCGGACAACGCGGAGGCGTTCCTGAAGCCGGGCGGCGTCATCATCGTGGCGGTCAAGGCCCGCTCGATCGACGTGACGAAGGAGCCGGAAGAGGTGTTCAAGGAGGAGGAGCGGAAGCTGGAGGAGCGGGGCTTCGAGATCCTGGAGGTCATCGACCTGGAGCCGTACGAGCGCGATCACGTGGGCATCGTGGCGGAGTACCAGGGGTAACCCGGTCCGACCGTGATGAGCGTTTCGCTAGCCGACGCGCGGATGACGAGTTACTCCCGCTCTGAGCCACCGTCCACTTTTAATAGGTGGGAGCCGGGTCCCGATGACTGGATTCACCCCTCCTGACACCGTGATGAGGCGGTCCCCCGTGAAAGGAGGGGCCCGATGAGGAGGCAGCCCCAGTCCGAGGTATGACGACGGAGAGCCGAGCCGAGGGAGTCACGGGGTGCGAGTGTGAACCTTACCGACCTCCTGGCGGTGGCGATCCCGTCCCTGTACATGGGCTGGACGATCGGGGCGGACGACGCGGGCGCCGCGATGGGATCGGCGGTAGGGGCCGGCGTGCTCACGATCCGGCGGGCCGTCCTCCTGATCGCCGTGTTCACGACCGCGGGCGCCGTGTTGGAGGGGCACAAGGTCGTCAAGACGCTGGGTAAGGGCGTGGTTCAGGCCCACTTAGACCCCGTCCTGGCGGGCGCGACCGTGTTCGTCGCGGCCGTCTGGTGCCACGTGGCGGTCATGCTCGGCGTGCCGATCTCCACCACCCAGGCCACCGTGGGCGCCATCGCCGGGACGGGGTACGCCCTCGGGCTCCCTGTGAACTGGAACAAGCTCTCCGAGATCGCCGTGAGCTGGCTGGTCGCGCCCACGATCGCCGCCGCGCCCGCGTACGTGATCTCGCGGTGGTTGCGCAGGGAGCTGCGCTCCAGGCGGCGCTCGCTGGGCGAGCTGGAGCGCATGATGAGGCTGTTTCTCATGGTCTCCGGCTGCTACGTGGCGTACTCCATCGGGGCGAACAACGCGGCCAACGCGGTCGCCCCGCTCGTGATGGCGGGGGTGCTGGACGTCCGAACGGCGTCCGTGATCGGCGGCGTCATGATCTCCCTGGGCGCCCTGACGGCCGGCTCCCGCGTGATCGAGACCGTGGGGCGCAAGATCACCAAGCTCGACCCGGTCACGGCCTTCTCCGCCCAGCTCTCCGCCGCGATGGTAACCCACGGCGCCTCGGAGTTCGGCCTCCCGATCTCGATCAACGAGACGACCTCGGGCGCGGTCATCGGGGTGGGGCTGTCTCAGGGCGAGTTGAACCTGTACACGGTCAGGAAGATTCTCATAACCTGGGTCGCGAGCCCCGTCGGGGCGTTCCTCATGGCCTTCGCGCTCGCTCGCCTATACCTCCTGGCCAAAGGGGCGGTCTGAGCTTGATGCTCCGCCCGAGCACCCGCCCCGCGGAGCGGGCCCTGACCGTGCTGCTCGAGGAGCTGGACGCGATGATCGAGGCGTGCTCCCTCGTCCACGACGCGCTGGGTGACGGGCCCAGCAAGGACCTGGAGGAGCGCCAGGAGTCCCTAAGCGAGGAGGTGACCGAGCTCCGGGACCGCGTCGAGGAGGAGATGGAGAGCGGTCCCATGGTCCCGGTCGTCCGGGAGGACCTGAACTACATCGCGGAGAACGTTCGACGCGCGGCGGAGGCGCTGCTCAGCGTGGTCTCGCTCCTGATAGGGAGCTACGACGAGCTCAGCGAGGAGCAGCGGGAGAGGATCGACCGGGTCGCGGAGATGATCGCGAAGCTGGCCTCCGGGCTCCGGGAGGCGGTGGAGAAGCTGGAGGAGGACGTGGAAGAGGCCGCGAAGCGCGCGGAGGAGGTGCGAGAGGAGGAGGAAAAGGTGAGGACGGAGCTCCGCTCGCTGCTGTCGGAGGAGGGGTTGGGTGGGGACGTGGCCCCGTTGGTGCTGGAGATCGAGCGGGCGCTGACCGACATGGACCGGGCGCTGGACGGGGTGAGTCGGATCAAGGTTCGGTTCCTCGGGTGAGCCGCGTGCGGGTGCTGGGGCGCGAGTGGAGGCACCCGGTGGCCTGCGCCTCCGGCGCTCTCGCCGCCCACCTTCCCGGCCTGGAGAGCGCCGTGACGCGCGGCGCGTCCGCCGTGTTCACCAAGACGATCACCGAGGAACCGCGCGACGGCCATCCCGGTCCCACCTTTCTGACGTTCGAGGACGAAGGGTACGCGCTCAACGCGATGGGGCTGCCCAACCCCGGGCTGGAGGGGATGCGACGCGAGCTCCGCGCCTTCCGGGAGCGGTACGACGTGCCCCTGTACGCCAGCATCGCCGCGGAGGACCCGGAGGGGTTCGAGCGGCTGGCTAGGGGGCTCCGCGGGGAGGTCGACGGGCTGGAAGTCAACGTCTCGTGCCCGCACGCGGGGCGGGGGATGGGGGCCGAGCTGGGCACGGACCCGGAGCTCGTGGGGGAGATCGTGGAGGCGGTGGTCGGCGCGTTCGACGGCCCGATTTCCGTCAAGCTAACTCCGAACGTGGACCGCCGCACCCTACTGGAGGTGGCCGCGGCGGCCGTGGACGCGGGGGCGGACGCGCTCACGGCGGTCAACACCCTGGGCCCGTGCCTGCGGATCGACCTGCGCACCGCGAGCCCGCTCCTGGGGGCCGGCGTGGGAGGACTCTCCGGTCCGGCCCTCAAGCCGGTGGCCCTCCGGGTCGTGGCCGACCTGGCCCTGGAGCTGGGCGACGAGGTGGAGATCCTCGGCGTCGGCGGCGTGCGCTCGGGCGAGGACGTGCTCGAGTTCCTGATGGCGGGGGCCCGGGCCGTGCAGGTCGCCACGGCCGCCCGGGACCGCTCCTTCTCGGAGATCGCGCGGGAGGCCGAGCGGGCGCTCCGGGACCTGGGGTACGGGGACTTCGAGGAGGTGATCGGGGCGGCGCTTCCGGAGTACGAGGAGCGGCTGCGGCGGTTGGGGTGGGTCGGGTGAACCCGGTGCCGGCCCGGGTCGTGGAGAACCGGCGGGAGTGCGAGCGCACGCGCGTGCTGCGGCTCGAGCCGGAGGAGGAGGTGAGGTGGCTCCCCGGGCAGTTCCTGATGCTGGGAATCCCGGGCGTGGACGAGAAACCGATGGCGTTCTCCGGGGGCGACGAGCGGGAGCTCGTGCTCACCGTGGAGGTGGTGGGACCGTTCACGAGGCGGTGCGCCCGGCTCCGGCCCGGGGACTGGGTGTGGGTGCGGGGTCCCTACGGACGACCGTTCGAACCGGTGGGGCGCCGGGCCGCGGTCGTGGCCGGCGGGACCGGGGTCGCGCCGCTGGTGCCCCTGGCCCGGTGGCTGCGGGAGCTCGGGATCCGGGTCCACGGGATCCTGGGCGGCCCGCACCGGGATCGCCTGCCCAGGCGCCGCGAGCTGGAGCGGTTCTCGGACGAGTTTTACCTGACGACGGAGGACGGGAGCGCGGGGCGGAAGGGGTACCCGACGGACGTGCTCGAGGGGCTGCTGCGGGACGGTCGCGTGGACGCGGTGTACGCCTGCGGCCCGGAGGCCATGCTCGCCCGCGTGGTGGAGCTCGCCCGGAGGTTCCGGGTGCCCTGCCAGGTGAGCGTGGTGCGGTACGTCAAGTGCGGGGAGGGCGTGTGCGGGTCGTGCGCGCTGGGCCGTGGGCTCCTCGTCTGCCGGGACGGCCCGGTCTTCTGGGCGGAGGAGCTGGAGGGCACGGAGTTCGGCCGGGTCCGCCGGGGCGCGTCCGGCCTGCCCGAGGATGAGGAGCGCCCTCGGTCCTGACCGGTTCGGGATGACGAGGGCGGACTTACCCGACGCCCCACGGGTTAAAAGTGCGGGCCGGTCACTCCGTTGAGGGGCCAACCGTGGGACTGTCGGAGCTGCGGGAGCTGATCGAGCCGGAGGAGACGGAGCTGAAGGCCCTATCCGGCCGGGAGATCGCGATCGACGCGTTCAACGCGCTGTACCAGTTCCTGACCACGATCATGAAGGACGGCCGCCCGCTCATGGACTCCCAGGGCCGGATCACCAGCCATCTGAACGGGCTCCTGTACCGGACGGTAAACCTGGTGGAGGAGGGCATCAAGCCCGTGTACGTGTTCGACGGGGAGCCACCCGAGCTGAAGCGCCGGACCCTGCGCGAGCGGGAGGAGCGGAAGCGGGAGGCGGAGGAACGGCTGAAGCGGGCCTCGACCCCGGAGGAGCGGGAGAAGTACGCCCGGCAGGTCGTGCGGCTCAGCGACGAGCTGATCGAGGACGCGAAGCGGCTGCTCGACCTGATGGGCATCCCCTGGGTGCAGGCCCCGTCCGAGGGCGAGGCCCAGTGCGCGCACATGGCGCGGCGAGGGGACGTGTGGGCGGCCGGCAGCCAGGACTACGACTCGCTCCTGTTCGGGTCCCCGCGGCTCGTGAGGAACCTCACGATCGTGGGCCAACGAAGGCACCCGCACACCGGCGAGATCATCGAGGTGAAACCGGAGCTCCTGAGGCTGGAGGACGTGCTCGACCAGCTGGGGCTGGAGTCCCGGGAGCAGCTGGTGGACCTCGCCATCCTGCTGGGCACGGACTACAACCCCGATGGGGTTCCCGGGATAGGACCCAAGCAGGCGCTCAAGCTGATCCGGCGGTACGGGTCCCTGGACGGGCTCAGGGACACCGAGCTCTGGCCCAAGATCGAGCGCCACCTGCCCGCCGACCCCGAGGAGATCCGCTCGCTGTTCCTGGAGCCGGAGGTCACGGACGACTACGAGCTCGAGTGGGAGGAGCCGGACGAGGAGGGGATCGTCGAGTTTCTGGTCAAGGAGCGCGATTTCTCCGAGGACCGCGTCCGACGCGCGGTCGATCGGCTGAAGAAGGCCGTGAGGGAGCTGGAGCGAAAGGGTAAGCAGGAGACGCTGGACGCGTTCTTCTAACCGAAGGCGAGCCTCCCTACCAACGCCCCGTACGCCAGCACCAGGGTCACGTCCGCGAGCGTGGTGGCGGCGGAGAGCCAGGCTCCCTCCGCCGGCCCGGCGACGGCCACCGTGACGGGCCCGCAGCTGCGCAGGAACCTCCCCACGTACGCCACCGCGGCACCGGTCACGGCGGCCCGGTACGCCTCCGCCGGGCTCACCCCTCCCCCGCTCAGCAGCCCGGACAGCACGGAGCACCCCGCCACCGGGTTCACCAGGAACGCGCCCAGCACGGTCCCGTGAGCGAGCCACCCGGACGCCCAGCGGGCCAGCAGCGTCCCGGCCACCACCCCGGGAACCAGGAACGCGGTCGCCCGGGCGGTCGACCGCAGCGCGGCCCGGAGCGCGACCCTCCACGACCGGTGACGCGGCGGCTCGACTCGGATCCCGCGCAGCGCGAGCGCCCCGATCAGCGTCTCGGTCGCGTCGACCAGGGTCAGCGTCACGGCGTACGGGACGCCCACCTCCCGGCCCAGAAGCGCCAGCGAGGTGCACCAGACGGAGGCCAGGTACGGGAGCGAGTTGAAGGAGAGCTTCGCCACCAGGAGCCGGGTCCCCCGAAGTCCCACCTCGCGCGCCGCCGCGAGCGCCGCGTGTGGATGGATCGCGCCCAGCACCACCAGCGGCACGGGCCCCACGACCCGGGAGGAGGCCGCGCCCAGCCCGTGGGCCAGCAGGTGACCCGCCCCGATCACCGCGATCGCCTCCAACGTCCCCCAGAGCACGTCCCGCAACCCGACCACCCGGGGTTGGGAGGTTGAGGGTCAGGCCCGTGAGGCTGGAGCTGCGCCGCCCGTTTAGGATCTCCCGGGGCGCCGTGGAGAGGGTGCGCGGGTACCTGTGCCGGTGCCGGGTGGCCGGGGGTCGGGGGACCGGGTTCGGGCTCACCAGGCGAGTCGCGGAGGAGCTGGCGGTCCTGGACGCCCTCGCCAGGGCCGCGGACCTCCCGCTCCGGGATGCGCTGGGGGGTGGAAAGGACTCGGTCCGCTCCTTCGCCACGGTGGACCTCGTCGGGCCGGAGCGGGCCGGGGAACTCGCCCGGTCGTACCGGGAGGCGGGGTACGAGCTGCTCAAGATCAAGGTGGGGTCCGGGAGCCTGGAGGAGGACGTTCGCCGGGTGCGGGCGTGCGTGCGGGTGGGCGGGTTCCGGGCGTTGATCCTGGACGGTAACGCCGGGCTGAGCCCGGAGGAGGCGCTGGAACTGCTCGACCGGGTGGAGTTCCGCGGCGACGTGTACCTGGAGCAGCCCACACCGCCGGAGGATCTGGGCGAGGTGCGGGAATCCTGCGACGTCCCGGTGGTCGTGGACGTGATGGACGTGGGGGAGGACGGGCTGGAGGAGACCCTCCGCTCGGACGCCGCTGACCTGGTGAACGTCAAGGTGCAGGAGCTGGGACTGCTGGGTGGGCTTCGCGTGGCCCGCAGGGCGCGGGAGTTGGGGCTGGGCGTGATGGTGGGGTGCGCCGTGGAGAGCTTCTGCTCGATCGCGGCCGCCGCCCACCTGGCCGGGGCCGTCGACGCCGAGCTCTGCGACCTGGACGGGCACCTCTTCCTGCGCGAAGACGTGGTGGAGAACCCGGGTCCCGCCCCGGAGCTGGAGCTCGCGGGTCCGGGGTGGGGGGTGCGGGTTGTCCGGTAGGCTGCCGCCGCACGAGCGGGGGACCCGGGCGCTGGTGCTGTGCCACGGGGCGTTCACGAGCCCGCAGGGGAAGACGGCGCACGGGCTGCTGCGGTTCGGTCGGATCTACGAGGTGGTGGGCGTAGTGGATCGGGAGGCCGGGGTCAGGTCGGCCCGGGACGTGGACCCGGACTTCCCGGACGTGCCGGTGTTCGAGTCGGTCGAGGAGGCGCTGGAGCGGGTGGAGGCGGAGGTGCTGGTAATCGGGGCGGCGCCGCCGGGCGGCAGGCTGACGGAGGAGTGGCGGGCGGAGGTGCGCGAGGCGATTCGGGCGGGGCTGGACGTGGTCAGCGGGCTGCACGAGTTCCTGTCGGAGGATCCGGAGCTCTCCCGGCTGGCCGAGCGGCACGGGGTGCGGTTGGTGGACGTGCGGAAGCCGAGGCGGGAGCTGTTTCGGGTGGCGGACGGGTCGGCCCGGGACGTGGACGCGACGGTCGTGTTGACGATGGGGACGGACTGCGCGGTGGGGAAGATGTCCGCGGCCCTGGAGCTCCGGGATCGGCTCCGGGACATGGGCGTCGAGGCGGCGTTCCTGGCCACGGGGCAGACGGGGATCCTGGTGGGGGCGGAGGAGGGCGTGGTGGTGGACCGGATGCCGGGCGACTTCATGGCCGGCGCGGTGGAGCGGCTCGTCGTCGACCTGGCCGAGCGCTACGAGGTGATCGTGGTGGAGGGTCAGGGGGCGCTCAGCCACCCGGCCTACTCGGGGGTGACGCTCGCGATCCTGCACGGGTGCTGGCCGGACGCCGTCGTGCTGGTGCACGACCCGGGGCGCGAGCGCCGGGACGGGTTCCCCCGGTTCCGGGTCCCGAGCCCGGAGGCCGAGATCGCGCTGATCCGGTCGCTCTGCCGCGCGGAGGTGGTCTCGGTGGCGCTGAACGGGTACGATCGGGAGCTGGCGGACCGGCTGTCCCGGGAGGGGTACGTGGTGGAGCGGCTGGGGGAGCTGAGCGGCACCGCCAGGCGGCTCGCGGAGCTTCACCGGACGGGCCGGTGAGCCACCTTCTGGATCGAGGAGTAGATGCCGTACGTGAGGTCCACCACGCCCACGGCGGCGATCACCTCCTCCCCGTCCTTGATCGGTGCGACGACGACCGGCACGCCCTCGTACGGGCCGGAGTCCGGCACCTTGCGGACCACCTCGCCCCGCTCCAGCACCTCCTCGAGCACCGGGCCGGTGTACGCGTCGTCCACCACCTCACCGTCCTCGATCCGAACCCCGGGCTTCTCCCGGGAGCGCATGGTCACGGGGAGTCGGTTCACCAGCTCGTGGATGGTCATGGCCAGGGGCAGCAGGTCCTCGGCGGACGCGTCCGGGGACAGTCGAACGCCCGCCACGGTCCACCACCCTGAACCCTGAAGGCCGGGTGTCGTGATATCTCCTTCTGGGGGCGATCGTCGTTGAGGCCTCGGTGTCACGAGTGCCCGGAGCCCGGGGAGCGCTGCCCGGAGTGCGACCTGGGACGGAAAGAGGTGGAGGAGGCGCGCCGGGAGTACGGGCGGAGCGAGCTCTTCCGGCGCTCCTCGGAGGTGGAGGTGGACGGGTACATGGAGTGGACGCGGGTGGAGGAGATCGCGGAGTTGTGCCGGAGGATGGGCTGGAAGCGGGTGGGCGTGGCGTTCTGCGTGGGCCTGTGGGAGGAGGCCCGCTCGCTCTGCCGGTTCCTGGAGGGGCGGGGGCTGGAGGTGTACTCCGTCTGCTGCAAGGTGGGTGGGGTGCCGAAGAAGGAGTTCGGCCTGCCGGAGCTGGAGCCGGGGGATGTGATCTGCAACCCGATCGCGCAGGCCCGGATCCTGAATCGGGTGGGGACGGACCTGAACGTGCTGGTGGGACTGTGCGTGGGGCACGACGCGCTGTTCATCCGGGAGTCGGAGGCGCCGGTGACGGTGGCGGTGGTGAAGGACCGGAGGCTGGGTCACTGCCCGGCGCTGGCGCTGACGAATCGGTACTACCGGCGCCGGCTGGGGCTGGACTAGGCGAGCCCCAGCTTCTTCAGGACCGGGGTGCAGTCGATCTGGTGCGTGTGCAGGGCGAGATCGTCCGGGTCCATGCCGAAGGCCAGGCCGGCCAGCTGGCAGTAGTGGAACACCGGCAGCTCCTCCGGCGGTAGCTTCTCGAAGTGCTCCTTCATCTCCACCTGGCCTCGGTCGAATTGCAGGTGGCAGAACGGGCACACGTTGGTCGTGCAGTCGGCCCCGGCCTCGAGCATGTTGATGACCTTCTCGCGGGTGAAGTGCAGGGAGACCTTGAGCTCCCGGGACCGCACGCCGCCGCCCGCGCCGCAGCACATGATCTTGTCCTTGTAGTCCACCGACTCGGCGCCCAGCGCCTCCACCAGCTCGTCCAGGGTGTGCGGGTCCTCGGGGGAGTCGGGCGTGCCCGTGACCTCCGAGGGCTTGAGCAGGTGGCACCCGTAGTGGACCGCGACCTTCAGCGGCTCGCCGTCCTCCCTCTCCAGCGGCCGCTCAACCTCGCTCTTGATCCTCTTCACGCCCACTTCCTCGTACAGGAACGTGTCCACGTGGTGCACCTCGATCGTCCCGTTGTACTCGCGGTCGATCTCGGCGAGCTTCTCGTTCACGAAGTCGCGGAGCTCGTCGTTCTCCTTGATCAGGTGGTTCGCCTCGTTCAGGGAGCCGTAGCAGCCGTTGCAGACGGTGAGAATATCGTAGCCCTTCTCCTCCGCGATCGCGAGGTTCCGGGCGGCGATCGTCACCCAGGTCTTCAGGTCGAAGGAACCGAAGACTCCGGGCGCCGGGCAGCACGAGGCGCCCTCCATGTCCACCAGCTCGTAGCCCAGCCGCTCGAAGACCAGCCGCGTAGCCTTCTCGATGCCCGGGTACCGGTTCGGCATGATGCAGCCCAGGAAGAAGCAGAGCTTCTTCGCCAAGGGACGCTCCCCCGACTTAATCCTTCAGCTCACCCTTCTCCCAGTCGTACCCGATCAGCTCGTCGAACCCGGTGAGCTTGACCAGCTCCTGCACCTCCTTCAGCGCCTCCTCGTAGCGGTGCGTGGTGGGCGGGACCTCGTCCAGCCCGATCTCCTTCCGGGTCTCCCGGATCTCGTCGTTGATGGGAACCGCGTGCCCCGTCTTGATCACGAACATCGCGACCATCCGGTGCGCCTTGGCCATGTATCCCTCGCTGGCGGCGTAGTTCCGCGTCGCCTTGATCGCGTCCACGATGCTGACGCCGCGCGGGCAGCGCTCGTAGCAGGTGTAGCACGTGGTGCACATCCACAGCTCGTCGCTCTTGATGACCTCATCCACCAGACCCATCTGGAGCTTCCGCATGAGCACGCGCGTGCGGTACGCCGTCCTCCGACCGCTCGGGCACGAGCCCGTACACGTGCCGCACTGGTAGCAGGCCTGGACCGAGAGCACCTCCTCCCGCTCGAAGACGGGCTCCGCCTTCTCCGCCAGCTTCTCCAGGAACCCCGTGTCCAGATCCTCGCACCGGATCACCCGGTCGCGAGGCTCCACCAAGCTCCGGTCCCCCTCTCGTCACCCGGACGGGAACATTTTTACGATGCAGACGGCGGACCGCGTGTAGCTAACCTCAACGTCAACCCAAGGGGCAACGGACTGTGAATATTGACGTTGACGTGTCCATCAGGGTCAACGGCGTCCTGCTGACGCCCGAGGAGCTCGAGCTCCTGGTCAAGCTCTCCGAGATGGGCTCCATGTCCAAGGTGGCGGAGGAGGTCGGGGTCACCCGATCCGCGGTGCACAAGCGGATCCGCAGCCTCGAGGAGCGCCTCGGGTACCGTCTCGTCGAGTCCAGCCCGCTCGGCTCCCACCTCACCGAGCACGGCCGAAAGATCGTCATCAAGTACCTCAACGCCAAGCACCAGCTCTCCAGCCCCGAGATCACGGTGGCCTGCTCCGAGACCGTGGTGGAGGAGATCCTCTCCGCCCTGGGCGACGGTGGGGACCGAGTCAACGTCCTCGTCCCACCGCACGAGAAG
Source organism: Methanopyrus sp. (assembly GCF_053997775.1). Taxonomy (NCBI): domain Archaea; kingdom Methanobacteriati; phylum Methanobacteriota; class Methanopyri; order Methanopyrales; family Methanopyraceae; genus Methanopyrus; species Methanopyrus sp. The sequence goes on along the minus strand of NZ_JBMXXF010000050.1, from coordinate 8,117 downwards.
ATGAACCGAATCGAGGCGGACGTGATCGTCCCCGACGACCCCGTCGTCGCCTTCGACCGGTCGGAAGAGGCCGACAGCGACCCCGTCGTCGTCCGGAGGACGCGGCTCGTCCGGGTCGGCGACGGGGACCGGTTCGTCCAGGTGCCCGGGAGCGCGCAGCGTCTCTACCTGGCCGAGCGAGGGAACACGCCGGCCGCGGCGCGCGCGGCCTACTACCTGTCGGCCCTGGAGAAGGTGAAGGAGGGGGACTTCTGGACCGTCGTACCCGAGGAACTGGCGCGCGAGCCGCCGCGGGAGGAGGGACCGGAGTACACCATCATGGCCCTACCGCTGACCCGGGAGGGGGAGGACGTCGTTGAGAGGCTGGATCGCGCTCTTTAGCCTGATCCTCCTGATCCTCCAATCCCCCATTGCCGCGCAGAATCAGCCGCCGGGCCCGAATCAGGCGCCGAGCCCGCCGCCCGGGGTGGGATCGAAGCAGGGTCCACCGTCCGCCCCGCCCATCGACACCGAGGGCGGCGGTCCACCGGCGCCCGCACCCGGTGGCTCGGCGCCCGCCGGGGGCTCGTCCTGGGGGTACCTTACGAGCCCGCTGTACTCGGTGGCGTGGGCGACGTCGGAGGTCCCGTGGTTCCCGGTGGGACTCCTGGCGGCGGCGCTGCTCGGGTACTACGTGGGCAGCAGGAAGGGGCCCTCGCCCTGGGAGGAGGAGTGAGAAGAAGGAGCGGGCGCGTCTAGGGGATGGGGATCTCCGTGATGGCCTCGCCGACGCGCTTCAGCGCCGCGGGCTCCAGCCCGATGATCACGCACTCCCTGGGCACCTCCGCGTACGTCCGCGAGCCGTTGCACCCGAGCGTGACGTTGATCCCGCCGCGCTTGATGATCCCGCCGACCGCGTCCCCGCACAGGGACTGGATGCCGGAGAAGTCTGCCTGGACCCTACCGCCCTCGTGGTACAGGTACGCCTGGACGATGTGCATCGCCTCCTTGGGCGGGCAGATGATCAGCACGGAGTCGGGCACCACGTCCGCCTCCGTGGCCCGCTCGTAGGTGATGGCCTCGTACACGCCCTCACCGTCGTACGCCTTCGGCACCTGATCCACCGTCCTCTTGGAGGCGGACAGGGTCGCGTGCTGGCCCAGCTGCTCGTGGTAGAACCGGCCGTCCCGCACGGGCGCCGGGATGTCGACCAGTCCGATGGCCGAGGCTCCACCCTTGCACACCTGCTCGTCCGGGGTCGCGTACACCTTGTCCAGGTCGCCCCGGGCCACCTGCATGACGAACTCGCAGTGACGCAGCTCCTCCTCGGCGCGCTCGTACCCGTCCGGCACGTCGTCCTCGGACAGGTACAGCCGGACCGCCACCGGGTTAAGCTCTAGGTCGAGCGTCTCCACGACGGTGCTCGCGGCCTCCCGAACGTCCTCCTTTGAGACGGCCAACGCGCGGATGCCCCCGATCGTTCGTTGTCCGCGAACTACCGCGGGTTTCAGGTACTTTAGGGTTTCGATCGTCCGGGGGGATCGGCCGTGCGTCGGGAGACCCTTTTCGTGGAGTTGGCCGAGGGCGAGGCGGAGCTCACGCCGGAGAAGATCCTCTCCTGCGTGTTCGGGATCTCGGAGTTCGAGGCCCGCGTGTACTTCAAGCTGCTTAAGCACCGGGACGAGGCGCCCTTCACGGTGGAGGAGGTGGGCGAGCTGATCGGTCGGAGCCGCAGCACCGCGCAGAAGATCCTGAAGTCGCTGCTCAGCGTGGGGCTGGTGTACCGGCGGGAGGAACCGCTGCCGGGCGGGGGTCGGCGCTACCTGTACGAGCCGACCCCGTGGGACCGCGTCGTTGAGCTGGGGTTAAAGAGCCTGGAGCACGTGTGCCGGGAAGTTAAAAAATGGTTCGAAAGCTACCGGCCGGACGAGGGGGAGTGAAGGATGTCGGAGCGGCGCCCGTTCAAGGCCGAAAAGGTGGAGACCCGGGACGGCGAGGTGCTGCTGCGGTGCCCCCGGTGCGGCGCGCTGTTCCGGGACCAGAAGTCGTACTCCCGGCACGTCAACAAGTCGCACCTGTACAAGCGGAACCGACCCAAGCGGGTCCTGAAAAAGATGAAAAAGCGCAACGACCCGCTGGTCGCGGAGGACCGGTGATGGGGAACAGGCTGAGCGCCGAGGCCGCCGGCCGGTGAGGAGAGAACCCGGAGCCGACCCTACACCTCCAGCTCACCGCGCCGCCACAGCTCGATGACCCGCCGCACGATCTTCACCGTGCTGTCCAGCGGGCACTCCTCGTACCGCCTGACCCGCACCACCTCGCACTCCACCCCGGCCCGCTCCGCCCACCTCCGCACGTCCTCCTCCCCGATCTCCTGGTCCGGGCCCAGGACCACCACGTCCGGCCGCACCCGCTCCAGCGTAACCGAGAAATCCCTGGGGTGACCCAGCACCGCCCGATCCACCGGCTTCAACGCCTCCACCATCCGCACCCGCTGCTCCTCCGGCACGATCGGCGTCCGCTTGAACCGCCGGACCGTCTCGTCCCGGGCCACCACCACGATCAGCTCCCCGTCCTCCCCCGCCAGCCGCTTAGCCTCCTCCAGGAAGGCCACGTGCCCCGGGTGCAGCAGATCGAACACGCCTCCCGCGAGCACCCGCCTACCGGAGGAGGATGGGGTGTCCCGCTTGGCCAAGGTGTTCATACACCCGCCGAACAGCCTGATCCTACACGACCTCGTCGAGCGGTTCGGGCATGAACCTCTCTCCCTCCCGAAGGAGGTGGGTAAGAGGGTTCGGGACCCCGAGCTCGACTCGCCACCGATGAACGTGACCCCGGAGGACCCCAAGAAGGGCCTCAAGTACGCGGCCGTGGAGGTCCCCTCCGGCGTCCGCGGCCGGCTCGCCCTCATCGGACCGCTCATCGAGAAGGCGGACGCGGCCATCCTCGTACGGGACGTGGAGGACCTGTCCTTCGGCTGCCTCGGCTGCGACCGGACGAACCAGTTCGTCTTTTACCTCGCCCGACGCCGCCGGATCCCCACGCTGGAGCTCGAATACCCGAGGACCGAGGAGGAGGCTCGGGTCTTCGTCCGGGAGATCAAGGAGTTCCTTGAGTCGCTGGAGGGGTGACCCGATGCCCGTCCAGATCGCCCAGCTCTCCTGCGGCACCGAGTACAGCGGGGTCCAGCCCGAGATCGAGCGCGCGGCCCGGCGCGTGGGCGCCGAGATCGTCTTCCCCGAGGTGGACCTGGACCTGATCGACGAGGCGTGCGAGGAGATCGGGTACCGGCCCAGGAGCGCGAACCTGCGCGTCCTCCTCGCCCGGGCCTACGCGCTCGCGGAGGGCTACGCCGAGGCGGACGCGGCCCTCATCCTCACCTGCTTCCGCTGCGCCGAGGGCGCCCTCGTCCGCAGCGAGGCCCGCCGGTACCTCCAGGAGAACACCGACCTCCCCGTCGTCACCTACTCCTTCACCGAGGACCTCGACGCGGGCGAGCTCCTCACCCGACTCGAGGCCCTGGTCACCGTCGTGGAGCGGAAGGGACTCCTCGCCCGGAAGCGCCAGGAGGGACTCACCCTCGGGATCGACTCCGGCTCGACCACGACCAAGGCCGTCGTGATGGAGAACGACGAGGTCATCGGCACCGGCTGGGTCCGCACCACCAAGGTGATCGAGTCCGCCGAGAAGGCGGTGAAGCAGGCCCTCGAGGAGGCCGGGTACCGGCTGAACGACATCGAGGCGATCGGCGTGACCGGGTACGGCCGCTTCACCCTCGGCAAGCACTTCAACGCCGACCTCGTCCAGGAGGAGCTCACGGTCAACTCCAAGGGCACCGTGTACCTCGGCGACAAGCAGGAGGGCGGGGCCACGGTGATCGACGTGGGCGGCATGGACAACAAGGCCATCACCGTCTGGGACGGCATCCCCGACAACTTCACCATGGGCGGCGTCTGCGCGGGCGCCTCCGGCCGCTTCCTTGAGGTGGCCGCCGACCGCATCGGCGTCGACCTCGAGGAGTTCGGCGAACTCGCCGCGGAGGGCGACCCCGAGAACGTCCGCCTCGACAGCTACTGCATCGTGTTCGGCATCCAGGACCTCGTCACCGCCCTCGCCGAGGGAGCCGACCCCAAGGACGCCGCGGCCGCCGCCTGCTACAGCGTCGCCGAGCAGATCTACGAGCAACAGCTCCAGGAGATCGACATCCGCGAACCCGTGTTCTTCGTCGGCGGCACCTCCCTGATCAAGGGCATGGTCCGGGCCCTCCAGGACGTGATCAAGACCCGGGTCATCGTCCCACCCCACTCCCAGTACATCGGCGCCGTCGGCGCCGCCCTCCTCGCCTCCAACTTCGTGTAAGGGGTGCCCCCCGTGCACGAGCACCGCGGCAAGCGCATCCTCGTCACCGCCAGCGAGCCCGAGGCCGCCGAACTCTACTACGACATCGCCCGCCACGCCATGACCGACCTCGGCCTCGCCCGCACCATCACCGCCGCCCTCTTCCACATCGACATCGACGCCCCACTCTACGCCGCCGCCGTCCGCACCCGCCCCACCCTCAAACCCACCACCCTCGGCCAGATCGCCGCCCTCGACCTCGACGAACGCGACCGCACCCTCCGCGTCACCATCCGCGTCGAACGATACGCCCCCCAAACCCTCACCGCGCTACAGCGCGTCTTCGGCGAGGAACGCGTGCACCAACGCGAGCGCCTCGACCTCGAGATCGACCTCCCCGAGAACTTCACCGAAGAACACCTGGAACGCCTACAGGACCTCGTCGTCCACGACCCCCGAGAACGCCTCACCCAACGCGTCTACGACCTGATCCAACGCGTCCGCCCCGAAGGCTTCCGCGTCGCCCGCCACGCCCAACTCGCCAACGACTACCTGTACGCCGCCACCGAGGGACGATTCCGGGAGGAATGGTCCGAACTCCTCATGGAACTACCCGGCGAGCTCAACCGCCTCGAGGGGACGGAACGATGAGCCCCAAACGACCCGACCCGAGCGAACACCCCTGCTACACCGGCGAGCACGCCAAGTTCGTCAAACTCCACCTCCCCATCGGCGGACGCTGCAACATCCACTGCCGCTTCTGCGAGTCCGGACTCGAACACGAGGGACAGACCGCCGACTACCCCGGCCGCACCCTCCGCACCCTCACCCCCGACGAGATCGAACGCCTCCTCCGCAACGCCCGCCGCGAGTGCGGCCGCGTCGACGTCGTCGGCATCGCCGGCCCCGGCGACCCCCTCGCCAACTGGAAGGAAACCCGCACCGCCCTCGAAATCACCGCCAAGACCGCCCCCGAGGCCAAACGCTGCCTCTCCACCAACGGCGTCTGGCTCGAACGCCACCTCCCCGAACTACGCCGACTCATCCACTCCCTCACCATCACCGTGAACACCCTCAACCCCGACACCGCCGCCCACATCTACGACCGCGCCGTCACCGAGGACGGCGAGGTCCTCACCGGCCCTGAGGCCGCACGGTGGATCGTCGAGCGACAGGAACGCGCCCTCGACCTCCTCGCCGACGAGCCCTACCTCCTCAAGAAGGTCAACTTCGTCCTCATCCCCGACGTGAACGAGGACGACGTGGAGGAAGTCGCGAAGCGCGCCGCCGACGCCGGCTTCCACGCCATGAACGTCATCCCCCTCCGCCCCGGCGGAGAGCTCAAGGACCACCGACCCCCCACCTGCCGCGAACTCTCCCGCGCCCGCGACCGCGCCGAGCGCCACCTCCCCGTCATGCGCCGCTGCCGACAGTGCCGCGCCGACGTCCTCCACTGCCACGGCCGACCCCGACTCATCTGGGACCTACTCGAGGAGGGTGACTAACCCGTGTACGAGACCGTGATCTACGAGGGAGGCGTGTACAAGGCCGACGAGATGCGCGAGCTCGTCGAGGACCTAGGCGGCTTCATCCTCCAAGAGCACAAGATGCAGCTCGAGGTCCACATGATCCTCGCCGTCCCCATCGAGGACCTCGACGTCGTCGAGGAGAAGGCCGAGGAACTCCTCGGCGAGATCAAACGCGTCCCCCTCGCCGGCACCGAGATCGCCGTCGTCGGCATGAGCCTCGCCCGACACCACATGCCCCACCCCGTCTGCGACATCGCCGAGTACCTCCGCCGCCACGGCGCCCGCACCAACGTCATCGGCCTCGCCCGCGGCTACGGCCGCGAACTCGCCCAACTGAGACCCCGAGAGAAACGCCTCCTCGAGGAACACGACCTCGTCATCTTCGTCGTCGGCAACTTCCGCGACTGCATCGAACGGTACAAACTCCCCCTCATCCGCCGCATCGAACACGTCCCCGTGGTCGTCGTCGGCGGCCCCGAGGAGATCGACGCCGACGACATCACCTACATCGGCGGCGTCGGCCGCAAACCCTACCGATTCCGCAAAGGCCGCGAGATCACCAAACTCGACGAGATCGTCAGCACCGTCTCCCAACTCATCGAAGAACGCCGCAAGGAACTCGCCGAAGACCCACCCGTCGTCCCACCCATGCTCGTCAAGGACCGACTCCTCCGCGAACTACCCCTCCACGACCGCGACGTCGTCCCACAACTCGACGGCGTCCGCGTCCACCGACCCTACCGAGACTGGGCCGACCGACTCGCCCAAGTCCACATCCACGACCAACCACTCCAAGCACTCGCCCGCATCCAACCCTCCGAGATCCGCGGACACACCCTGATAAAGATAAAACCCAGGAGCGAGCTCGAGGCCCGAGACCACCAACCGAACGAGGAAGCGCGAAACGAGGGTGAGAATTAGAGGGGGAGGCGGGGGGCGGGGCTGTGCCGACGGGCGAACGCACCCGGACCCGCGCACCACGCGCGGGCATACATGACCGCCGCGTCCTGGTTATTGAAGTTTTCCCCGGCCTCACCCCACCCCGCACCCTCCTCCAGGACCTCAACCGCGAGGAAAAGAAGCTCCTCCTCGCCGCCGCCGGACACCCCGACCTCCACTTCCTCGCCCGCAACGCCCTCGCCTACCTCTTCGACCACCCCACCCCCCTCCTCCTCGCCGCCGAACGCCACGAACGCCTCCTCCCCACCGCCACCCGCACCGTCGTCGAACACCTCACCAACGACCCCAAACCCGCCGACAAGGCCGCCCACCTCGTCCGACAGGGCCACACCCCACGCGAAGCCACCGCCCACGCCACCGACCCCCGCACCGCCCACCGCACCGCCCGCATCCTCGGCCGCACCCTCGGATACCTCCAATCCGACCCCCTCACCATCGCCCTCACCCTCCAGGCCCTCGGCACCCTCCTCACCGCCCCACACCGCCTCCCACCCCTCACCCACCTCCTCGTCGTCATCCACCCCCCCAAACGCCTCCACATCCACCCCAAACGCCTCGCCCGCCGCGTCCACACCACCCTCCACCGCGCCCTCCGCACCCTCCAACTCCCCCGACACCTCACCCTCCGCGTCCACCTCAAACGCGACGACGACCAACTCGAAGACCCCCGCGACCAACCCACCGAAACCTTCCTCCAAGAAGCCTACGAAGAACTCCTCCACCACCGCCCCCACGCCGGTGCCAAACACTTCCCACCCCACGACCGCACCGCCCACATCACCACCTGGGCCCACGCCCTCCTCCGCGCCCTCATCCAACACGTCCGCCGCGACCTACACCACCGCGCCCTCCGCGCCGCCCGCCGCGCCAAACAACGGGGAGAACACCCCAACGACGCCTACCACCGCGAATACAACAAATGGCTCAAACGCTGGTTCCAACGCGGACGCAACTGGCTCAAACGCCACCGACCCGCCCCCACCCTCTCCCGCCTCTCCGCCCACTTCGTCCTCCAAGAGGCCGACACCCACCTCCTCCACACCCCCGGCTTCCTCCCACGCGTCACCCGCACCACCCTCAAACGCCTCCTCCAACACCACGACCCCACCAAACTCCCCCGCACCCAGATCTGGCGCACCATCCGCCGCACCACCCGGCGCCTCGCCCAACGACTCAAACCCCGCGCCCAAGCCGACCACATCCTCACCCTACTCCGCCGCGTCCGACGCCGCGTCCTCGGAAACCAGACCCTCCTCGAGGCCTTCAACGCCCCCACCCGACTCGAAGCCCTCGCCCGCAGCCCACCCACCA
>NZ_JBMXXF010000049.1:0-4429 GCF_053997775.1 Methanopyrus sp. | reverse complement strand
TCGACTCCGTGAGCCATCCGTCCGCCCCGAAGAGTCCCGCGAGGAACTCGGCCTTGATGCCGGTGGGTGCGCGGCGGATCCAGCGGGGGACCCGGTAGGCGCGCTCGACCTTGGGGCTTCGGGGCATTCCGAGGCGTTTCAGGTAGCGGGCGAAGGCGCGCGAGTGCACGTGGAGCTCGACCATGTCCTTCGTGTCCCACCGCCTGAGGCCCGTCCCGACGCCGAGCGCGGCGAGGTCGTCGGCGAGGTCCCGGAGGCCCTCGGGCTCGCCGGCGAAGGTCAGCCGCGGTCGTCCGTCGATCTCGTGGAGGCTGCCGTCGCCGAGGGCGTAGCCGAGGATGCGGGCGAGGAGTGGGGTCTTGTGGTCGTCGAGGTCGAGCGGTAGGAGGCCTCGGCGGCGGAGGTATGCCTCCTGTCGTTCGGGGAGGTTGGGGTCGCGCAGGACGGGCTCGGGTGGGGCGTCGGCGGGTCGGGCGCGGGCTCGGAGGCGTTCGATGCGGCGCTCGAGGCGGGTGCTGAGGCGGTGGGCCTCGCGGCGTTTGCGTTCGTGGTAGGGGAACCCGACGCGGGTGAGGAGTCGGTGGACGTGGGTGTCGCCGTCGACGTGGAGGTGGGCGCGGAGGTAGTCGCGGCCGGAGGGTTGGGTGGGGGTGGCGGGGATTCGGAGGTCGTGGAGGAGGGTGTGGACGTCCCGGAGGAAGGCGGTGAGCCGGTCGCGGTGCCGGGCGGGGGTGGTCGCGGTGAGGGTGACGCGCGGTGTGGTCGGGGAGTCGTCGACGATGGAGGCCCGGGCGTCGAAGAGGCCGGAGAGGTAGGCGGCCTTGAGGTGAGTGGGGGCGCGGTGGACGGCGTCGGGAACCTTCGGGCCGGTCTCGCGTCGGGGGCCGAGGGGGAGGCCGAGTCGGAGGAGCCCGTCGGCGACCGTCTTGGAGTCGATCTTGAGGGCTCGGGGTTCCGTCTGGTGGGCGATGTCCAGGGCGCTGAGGTCGCGTCGCAGTCCCTCGAGGGCCTCGGGGTCCACGGCGACGCGCACGCGGCGGACGGTGGTGTTCCGGTCCCGGCGATGGTACTCGGTGATGGAGCCTCGGGCGGAGAGGTAACCCAACGCGCGGAACAGCCCGGGGTTGCGTTTCATCCGGGTGATGCCCCGACGGTCGTTCGAGCGTCGATGGGTTACCGTGTGCGTTCCCGGTCTGCGATAGGGGGATCGCGCCGCGCTCGGTGTCGGTGTGTTAACCGGTAAGCGGCGGGCGGGAGCCTCTCGGGCTGAGGGCGTGCGGGGCGTACCCGGCGGTCAGGGGGTCGTGTCATCACGGCCGTTGGTCCGCCGGCCCACGCTCGGGGTGGGCTTCCGCGGTCCACCGGTCCTCGTTCGAGCGCTGAGCTCGCACGCGTCCGTGCCCCTGGTCGCGGCCGAGGACCTGATGACGAGGATCTCCCTGGGTCGACCTTGGCTGTCGTTCATTGTGGGGGCTCCGTGGTGACCACACTCGTTCCCTATCTGGTCGGCGTTACGCTTCCTTTTGGTGTTCCAGCGTCGGGCCTGTCCCGGCGCCGACCGGGCGGTTGGGTCTTAAGTGTCGAAAAGGTAAAGGGTTATTAGGAGGGGGTCATCGGTTCCGGAGCCCAGCCGGTGGGGGAGCGCTCGGATGCTGCGGGAGCTGGTGCGCGTGTTCACCGGTGAGCGGGAGGAGGTGAGGCGTCGGGTGGAGCGGGTGAAGAGGCAGGTGGCCGCCTCCGAGGTGGACGTGGAGGAGGTGGCCGTGGACCTGGGGACGGTGCCGGGGGACGGGGACGACGTGGCTCGGGACCTGTCGCGGCTGCGGGGGCTGCGCTACCGTTAGCGGCGTTGGCGCCGTTCGTCCCCTTAGGTGGCGCGCCCCGGGTGGAGGCGTTCGAGGTCCCTGCGTCCGGGGAGCTTGCGGTGTAGCAGCCAGGATTTGACGCGGATGAGGCCGGTGAGTGGGAGTGACTGGGCGAGCGCGGGTTCTGGGTGGGGTAGGACCTCGCGGAGCTCGTGGAGCTCCTCCTCGGTGAGGGTGGTGAGGGGGTCGGTGGTGGCGACGGGGACGACGTGATCGATCTCGTGGTGGACGAGATAGGCCCAGGAGCGGCCGGCCTTGACGTCCCCGGGGCGCAGGTCCGCGGTGAGGGCGCGCGCGACCGGGTTGGGGAGGTAGTCGGTGGGGCGCTCCTCGACCTCGTCCAGGGTCAGCCGGTACCCTCGGGCGCTCATGACGGCGTCGAAGACCTCGGGGTAGAGGGGGACGAGCCGGCGGAGGTCGGTGTAGGCGGTCCCGTGCTCCCGGCGGATCCAGGGGAGGTAGGGGCGCCGGTCGGGGATGGGTCCGGGGACGGCGGCGGCGTTGGCGCGGAGGACGCGATGCTCCCAGCGGAGCGGGTCGGGGAGGTCGTTCGGGTCGAGGAGGCGGGCGAAGCCGTCGAGGAGGTCCGGGTCCACCCGGTACCGCTCGGCGAGCCGCTCGAGGAGGGGTCGGTAGGGGTCGCCGGGGAGGACGTCGGCGCACTCGGCGAGGAGTCGAAGGATCTCGGGGTAGGCGTCGGGGTCGCCCCACTCCCAGCGCCGCAGCAGGTCGCGGAGGATGGGGCAGTCGAGCCCCTCGGCGAGCCCCCGGGCCCGGTCGATGAGGAGGCCCGGGTGGTCGTGCAGGTACAGGGGCAGGTCCCCGGGGAGGTCGACCCGTAGCGGTAGGTGGTGGGAGCGGAGGACGCGGAGGATGCGCTCGCGCCACCCGGGGTCGTGCAGAGCGGCGGCGAGGGCGGCCTCAGTCCCCCCGAGCCGGAACTCCCGGGCGAGCCGGACGAGCAGGGCCGCGCCGGCGAGCTGGAGCGGGGAGGAGGCGCGGGCGACGGCGGTGACCCGGGGCTCCCAGCCGTTCCCGTCCACGAGCTCCTCCGCGCGCACCGCCTCCTCGGCGCGGAGGCGGGCCTGAAGCTCCCCCATCGTGTCCCGGATCCACTCGTGCAGGCGATCGTCGGAGGTGGCGAGGGAGCCCAGCACGTCGAGGAGCGTCTGCGCGAGCTCGTCGCCGCTCACGGGGAGCCGGACCTCGACGACCCCAATGCCCGATCCACCCCCGGCCCGCGCGATCGGTGGCGACGAAGGGTAAAAATCAATTCGGAAAGGGCTTTCCCGTGCCGATAACCTTATCTAACTGCAAATAATGCCGTCCGGCCGAACCGCCAGCGGGGGCGGGTCCGGGTTGTCCGACCTCCAGCGGGTCGTGGACAAGGAGGGCGTGCTCTGCGCGTTCATCGCCACGAAGGACGGGTTCACGGTCGACTCGGCCGTCTCCGAGGAGGTCGTGAAGGACATCGGGGAGGTGAACACCGACTACCCCGCCGCGATCTCCTCCACCATCCTCCTGCGCGTCCGAAACATCATGGAGGAGCTCGTGGAGCTGGAGGAGGGCCTGATCGTCTCCGTCGTCGGCGGGCACTCCCTCGTGCTCAAGGAGGTGGACGAGGACTTCATCGTGGGCCTGCTGTACGACAGCGGGAAGATCACCGAGGGGCTGGCCCGGGTGCTCCTGAGCCAGCTCGAGGAGGCCGCGCGCAGGCTGAAGGAGGAGTCCGAGATCGGGGCCGGGGTGTAGTGAGCGACGGGTCCACGGACCTCAACGCGGCCCTCCTGGCCGCCATGCTGGCCACGCTCCGCGACCTCCAGACCCCGGGCGACGTCGCGTGCGCCCTCCGGGAGACGCTCCGAAACCTCGAGAGCCGCAAGGTCCAACGGATCCTGAGCCTGTACGAGGGCCTCCCGGACCGAAACGGCGAGCTCGAGGGACCGGTCGGGGAGACCTACCGGGTGGACGGCGACGAGATCACCGTCGAGGACTGCCCCTGGCAGCCCGTCTGCCGACTCGTCGAGGACCTCGAGGGCCGCGTCCTGTGCCCCGTCGCCCTCCTGATCGCGGCCACGAACGGGGTCTGGTTCCGGGAGGTACGACGGGGGAACGACCGATGCCGACTCACCCTGAGGCGGTGATCACGTCCCCCTGGCACACCATCTCGGTCGCCCTCGTCCTCAACCGCGAGCTCGAGCGGCACGACGGTCGCGTCGTTTACGCCCACCTTTACCTCGTCCTCGACCGGCTGAAACGGCTCCTCGACTTCGACCTCGAGCGGCTCGAACGGGCCCTCCGGGAGGAGGGCACCCTCGAGCTGGACGCGGGGACCGGCCGGTTCCTCATGGAGGTGGAAGGGGACCGCGTACGCGTTCGAGAGTGCCCCTACCGGGACGCGTGCCGCCGCCTCATACCCCGGCTCGGGCCCGAACGACCGCTCATCCTCCCCTGCACGGTCCTCGTCCAGCTCGCCCTCGACCGGGTCAAGGACCGCACGTACGTGAGCCGGCTCGAGCCCGGGGAGGAGGAGTGCACCGTGCACCTGTCCCACGCCCCGTCAA
>NZ_JBMXXF010000048.1:0-3826 GCF_053997775.1 Methanopyrus sp. | reverse complement strand
ACGATCCCGGCCGTGCTCGTCAGGAGGAGCAGGACCAGCGCCGAGAGCAGCGACGCCGTGAGCGCGTCGAGCGTGAGCTGACCCCGCAAGGCCCCTCTACCCGGCCTTGGCCCGCTCCACGATCTTCCCCGCGATCTCCTCCATCGCCTGCGACCAACCGGATCCCACCCTCCGCCCGAACTCGCTCAGACCCACGGCGAACACGCCCACGGTCGCCACCACCGCGATCAGCAACAGCGCCATCTCCATCGAGATCTGGCCCCTACAACCACCGGGACGCATCCTGACCCACCCCCACGGCCGCCGAGCTCTCCGCGCTCCCAACGTCCACCACCGCCCGACTCCCGGAGTGCCCCGTGGACAGGTAGTACCCCGCGATGATCGCCGTGAGACCCACGACTACCATGAGCAGCAGCAGGGCCTCCGCGCCCACCTGACCCCGCTCACAGGTTCCTACCGACCGCGCTCCTCGCGAACCCGACCATCCCCTTCGAAACGGTCTTACCAAGGTCGCCGGCACCCTTGCCCAGGCCCTTGGCCGACTGATACACGAAGTACCCGATGATCCCCGCCAGCCCCACGAAGGCGGCCAACAGGAGTAAATGTTCAACGCCGCCCTGACCCCTCACCCCAAGCATCGCAGCGCGCACCCCCCGCACCAGAACGTGAGCGCGTACCCGATCAGGATCGCGGGCGCGAACGGGGTGGCGTGTCCCACCCGAAGCCGCTTCACCCCCAGCCTCTTTAACCTCTCGATGTCCTCACGCGAGAGCCCCTCCCCCGACGGCACCACCTCCGGCACCGCCCGACCCGTCGCCAGCAGCACCACCGCCCGCAACCGACCCACCCGCCGCACCCGCTCCCCCTCCCGCACGACCACCTCCACCGGGATCTCCCCCTCCCGCAGCTCCTCCACCCGCTTCTCCACCGCCGCCAGCCGCGCGGCCGCGAACACCCACCCCAACGCCAGCGCCGACGCCACCCACCACGCCACCGTCCACGGCCCCACGATCACCGCGTACGCGCCCGCCAACACCGGCCCGAGCACCACCCACCGACCCAGCCCCCACCGCCGCACCACCGCCCACAGCCCCAGCACGAGCGGCAGCTCCACCAGCGCCGCCCGCCACGACGGCAGCACCAACGACACCGGCCCCGTCACCGCGTACAGCAGCAACAGCTCGCACGCCCGACGCCCCACCTCCAACGGGAACCGACGACCGTGCAACCGAAACGCCCACGCGCTCAGGTAACACAGCCCGAACGGCGCGTACGCCAGGATCGAGTTAACCGTCACGTCCAGCCCCCACCACGGCGACCGCCCCCGGTGCACGAACACCGCCAGCGAGGGCAGCAGCTTCACGTCCCCCCCGCCCATCACCCCCAGCAGGTGCAGGGCCAACGCCACCAGGAACGTGATCAACCCGTCCAACAGCGCCCAGCCCGTGAACCACCATCCCCGCACCGCACCCACCGCCACCGCGTACGCCACCGCCGCCACGCCCGCCGGCACCGTCAACCGGTTCGGCACCAGCCCCGTCCGCAGGTCCGTGTACGCCGCCGCCCCAGCCACCACCAGACCCGCCGCGAACCCCACCCACGACGCGTCCAAACCATCACACCCGAATCACGTCGATCAACAGCGAGAGACCCTTGAACACGTCCCCACCGCTGAACTCCTCCAACGCCCGCTCCGCCAGCTCCCGCCGCGAGCTCACCCCGGCCGCCACCTCACCGCGATCCTCCGCCTCCTCCTCCCGCAACCGCAACCGCCGGGACAACCTCCGCACCGCCCCGATCACCGCCGCCGATCGCAACCGCTCCTCCAACGCCTCCTCGTACTCCCGACCCAACTCCTCCCGCAACCGCGCGCACACCCGCACCAACCGATCCAGGGCCCGCAGGCTCTCGCTGCACAGGTGACTCAACAACAGCTCCCGATCCCCCACCTCCCGCACCAACCGCGCGTGCAGCTCCCACACCTCCGACACGACCCGCAGCACCAACCGCTCCACCTCCGTCAACACCCCATCCTCCCCGAATCGACACCGCCTGAAGAGCCCCTCCGAACCCACCTCCACCTCCCGCACCGCCTCCGAGAGCGGCAGCACCTCAAAGGACCCCGCGATCACCTCAAACACCCGCACCGCCCGGGACAGCGGCAGCTCGTTCCCGGCCCGAAGGACCACCAAGTCGTACCGATCCGCCCGCTCCACCACCTTGCTCACGCACTCCCCGTCGTGCACGTCGCACGTAATCGGCACCTCTACCACGCCCTCCACCTCCAACGCCCCACCCTTCGGGAAGAACCCCGACGAGTCCACCTCCACCAGGTCCGACAGCGACCGCAACAACCCGCGGTCCATGGCCAGGTACGGGGCCCGGAACACGTCCCCCAAGCACCCACTCGTGGCCCGCACGTGCTCCACCAGATCCTCCTCCGGCACGAACGTCGGGGGCGCGTCCGCGATCACCGGGCAGTGCACCTCGCCCGGGAACCGCTCCAGCTCCTCGCTAACTTTCCTCAAAGTAAAATAGTCGGAAAATAACGTGACGCCCTCCAAGTCCGACAGCTCACCCAGCACGCCGCGAGAGAGGGCACCGAACCCGTCCACGGTCAAAACAAAAACGGTCAAGGTGGGGAGCCCGGGGGCGTCGGTGCGTCGCGCCTCGCGGCCCGCTTACTGCCTCCTCCGCCTTACGGGTTGTACTTCTCCCACGCCTTAACGCCCTTCTGCGACGCCGAACCTGCGGCTTTGGTCGCCGCTCCGGACGCGCTCTGACCGGCACTGCTGTACGACCTCACGAAGTAGTAAGCTACTACCGCCGCGAGGCCGATCAGCGCGGCCAGCAGGAGCAGGTACTCGATACCACCCTGACCGCGCTCCTCCCGGAGGATCCTCTTCAGGGCCTCCATTTCCTTCTACCCCCCGCTCTTCCTCCGGGCCCCCTAGGGGGGTCCAAGTACAAAATGTTTTCTCTATTCCGGGGCTTTTGGGGTGGGGCCGAGCCGGGCTATCCGTTAGGGTTGAACCGATCCCAGGCCTGGGTCCCCTGGGAGGCCTTTGTGGCTGCCTTCTCGGCCTCGCTGGGGATAGGCTTGCCCGCCTGGTGGTAGGAGGTGATCACGTAGTAGGCGGCGACGGCGGCGAGGCCGATGATGACGGTGAGTATCAGGAGGTACTCGACCCCACCCTGTCCTCGGGTGCCGAGCATCAGGGTCCTCCCCCTCCTCCGAGGGTGGCGAGCATGGTGGGGAAGAATTTTACCATTACATTGTACGTGATCGCGGAGGCGGTGGAGATTCCGAGGGCGAATTTGATTCCCTCTCGCGGGTCGCCGTAGCGGATGATGCCGACGGCGAGGCCGGAGAGGAAGCCGACGGTGGCAGGGTAGAGGATGAGGTACCGGGAGAGGAGGGTGTACGCGGGGAGGAGGGCGGCCATGGTGGTGGCGCCGCCGGAGCCGAGACCGATGACGGCGCCGAGGGCTACGGCGACGGGGATGGCGCAGACGATGCCGCCCATGACTAGGGTGAGGCAGGGCATGGTGGTGACGGATTTGCGCTCGAGCTCGATGCGGCGGACCTCGCGAATGTCGTTCTCGACGGCCTCGAGGACGTCGGCGAGGGTGCCGCCGCTGATGGAGATGCGGACGATGAGGCGGACGGCGCGGCGGAGAAGCTCGGAGTCAACGCGCTCGGCGAGGTTGAGCATGGCCTCCTCGAAGGTGCTGCCCATGTCCATCTCGCGGACGACGATGGAGAACTCCTCGGAGAGGGCGCCGTAGTCGGACTCGGCGACGTTCTTCACGACCTCGAAGACGG
>NZ_JBMXXF010000047.1:0-2106 GCF_053997775.1 Methanopyrus sp. | reverse complement strand
ACTCCTGCTCCGGCGAGGACCCCGAGGTCCAGGACCTGCAGACCGTCGTCCGCTCCGGCGCCGCCTCCCGGCTCCTGAACGAGAAGTGGAAGCGGGAGATGCTCAAGCACGGCTACGACGGATGCCGAGAGATCGCGAAGCGGGTGGAGAACCTCGTCGGCCTCGCCGCCACGACCGACACCGTCGAGGACTGGGTCTGGGAGGGCGTCGCCCGCGAGTACCTCTTCGACGAGGACACCCGGGAGCGCATGAAGGAGCTCAACCCCGCCGCCCTCCGGGAGGTCGCCGACCGGCTGATCGAGGCCTACGAGCGTGGCTACTGGAACGCCGATGAGGAAACGATCGAGCGGGTCAAGGAAATCAAAAGGGAGCTGGAATAGTCAGGGAGGGACGACCAACCCCTCGGCCCGCTTCCCCCACCTCACACTCTCCTTTCCATCCAGCGCTTCGCCACCCGGTTGCCCCGAAGCATGAGGAAGAATCGGCCACCCAGCTAAGCCCACTTAGGATCGGGGCTCTCAGTTCCCCACACCGACGCGTTCAGCAGGGCCCTGACCAGTCCCGGAACAGCGCGTCCGAGGGGGTCTCGAGCCACCCACCCACCGTCGGCCATCTTGACCTCCATCCCGACACCCTCCGCGACTTAGATCATCCCCCAGCAGCCTCTCATGATCTCACCGGAGACCCCCTCCCACGCCGTGGGACGGGCAGCTCCCGTACCCCAACGCCCAGCCCTCGGCCCTCCTGAGTTCCCCAACCGCCGGGTCCCAGCGGGAACGCGCTCCTCCGGTAGAGAGAGCGCTCCGACCCTCCATCCAGGGAGACCTTCGATGAGCCTCTGGGAACTGGACGTGCTGGAAGAGTCTTTCGACGGGTGGGTCGAGCGCTTAGGGACCGGTTAGAGACCTTCCGCGAATTAAGCGGGTGAGGCGCTACCGGCGCGAACCCCTGGCGCTTCCGATTCCCTGATGGAGCGTCGGCGGGTCGCCGACGGACGGTACCACGCGGTCTACTCCAAGTGAGTAAAGCGGCACCCTAGCCGCGGCGAGCCAAAGTTGCGGCGACACCGACGACGTCGTCCCAGCGGGGATGTTTGAGGGGCCGCTAGGGTCGTCGCGGGGACGGAATCCAAGGGGAGCGGCTCGTTCCCGTCGCTGACCTTTCCGCTCACGCGGTTTCCGACGCCCCTCAGGACGAAGGTCGTGCAGCCAGGGCGGGACAGGCTGGACGACGCAACTGATAGGCATCTGGGCCCCTAGCCGACCGCACACTCGGCGGAAAGGGGTCAAATCGTGGAGCGGGCGCCCCCGGTCGCGATCGTTCCGATCATCGCCCTGATCCTGCTGGCGCCCGCTCACGGCGACTCCTGGACGGGCCCGGAGGCGCTCCTGGACGTGGGCGTGCAGAGCTGGCTGGTAATCAAGGACGTCCACGAGGAGACGGTGGCCACGGGACACGGCGGCACCGAGAAAGTTCTCGACTACGTGATCGCGGAGTACCGGGCGTACATCCGGGCTAAGGAGCCCGGGAAGCCGGTGACGCTGCACGCGCTCCTGCCGGAGGGCACGGAGGTGCTCGAGGCCCGGTTCTACCCGACGACCACGGTCCTGTCCGACCGGTTCGGCGTGAGGTGGGAGCGGGCCGAGCCCGTGGGCCGCATCAAAGGTCACTTGGGAGTTCCTAGGCGAGAGATGGAAGTGGATCCAACTCGACTTCCGGGTCGTCCCGAGGCACGATCCCAAGGATCCGATCTCCTGCTCGGCGCTGGTCCTGAGGCTCAAGATCCCGCGGTGCACCGGGTGCCAAACTTCCGAATGTACTACCCGAAGCACTACAGGGAAGTGCTAAGGAGCCTGTACGATTACTGGGTCATCGAGTGGCCGGTCCCGGCGCAGCCGGGGCGCGACATCGGCTTCTACCTGCGCAGCGACCCCGAGGGTATCGGGGCGTGGGTTGAGCTCTTCGCGTGGCCGGGAGGCGTGACCCTCGAGTCCGACGGGATTCATCAAGTGTACCTCACGGACCACCTGGTGCTTGTGCTCCCGGAAGCCCGCGTGGGCGTCGTCGGCGTTAACCCGGTGAGTCAGTCGCTCGACGAGTACGAGC
>NZ_JBMXXF010000046.1:0-2587 GCF_053997775.1 Methanopyrus sp. | reverse complement strand
GGTGAGTGGCGGTCAGGGCCGGGTGGTGGGCAAGCCGGTGAGCGCGCGCGTGCGGTCCTTGGGCGGTGGCGGCGGCAAGGGCGGCCCGATAATCCCGATCATCCCACCCGCCCGACGCCGCCGGCGGGCGACGGCTTGATCCCGGGCTTCTTTCCCCGTGGGAATCGTTACGAGGTTTGTAACGATTTGGGAGACCGGTTGGATGCGATCCGGGGCCTCTCTCCCGGTGGGGAGGCCGGGTCCGGAGCCCCGACGGCCGAGGTTCCTGAGATGACCGGTCGGGATGGACGGTCCGTACCCTTGGGCGGATCGTGCGGTCGCGGTCCCGGTCCGGTTCCTCGCTCTCGGCCGCCCCGGGGTGCGCTCCGGTGCTCGCTTGATCGGGAGCGACGGTCGCCCGGGGCCGGCCGGGGAGGGTCGTCGGGTCTGGGTGGTGATCGGACCCGTCTTCCCGCACCGCCGGGCGGTGAGGGGTCGGCCCGGTCCCCCGTGCGGCTCGCGTTCGTCCGTGGGCTCGTAGCGTGGGTTGGTCGCCGGGTTGACTGACGCGCTGTGGTCCGACCTCTGCGCGATGAGTATCGGCCCCTCTCCGGTGTGGAGGGGAGCCGATCGATGTTGGCCCTATTCACACCCCCCGGCCGCCTCCGGTTGGCCGGGTCGTTGGGGCCGGTCCTTGTCGTCGGAGGGCCGGCGCTTGGGGGTGACTCTAGGTGCCGACGTTCGCCCGCGTTCGGCGCGGGCTTGGGCCGGTGGCCGGGTTCAAGCCGCTCGGCGGGTTCCGGAGGCGTCTGGGACGGTCGGGGAGGGCGAATCCTTTGGTCTCCTTGGGGTGCTGGTCGTCGGAGGGTTTCCGTGGGGCGTGTCGGAAGGCGCTCGAGTAAGGTCCTGGGGACGCGGGGCACGCCCTGCGTTCAGGTGGTGCTGGACCGCGAGCCTGGACGTGGGCTTCAGATGGTTGACTGGAGGCTGGGTTGGCGGCGCTGGATGCCGATGGGGTGCGAACCGTGCAGGCTCCTTTTCGCCGCGCGGTCACGGCGGGTTGGGGGAGGGTCCGGGACCCGGTCATCGTGGTAGGCTAGGGGCTCCCTCTTTGGGGATACCCTATCGGGCCCGCTTTGGGGTCCCGGTACGGGCGGCGGATGCCCTCGTGGTCGTGCTCGGGCAGGTACCCGCCGTACCCCTCGCGGGATCCGACTCTGGGATGGCCACCGGGGCCTTCGGGTCCGAGACCATGGATACGACGATCTCGCCGCGGTTCCTGGGCCTTTTCAGGCCCTTGGCGGTTGTGTTCGCGCTCGTGATCGCCATGATGTTGTCCGTGTAGCGGGCCTTGGTGTGGACGCCGAGCCCCCTCCGGACGTCCTCGCGAGCGACTCGGACCTCGGGCCTAACCTCGGCCCGTGACTCGAGACTTCCTCGCTCACCCTGCCCGAGGTGGGGTCGGGGTCCTGAACCGGTGGCCTTCGGCACTCGGCCCGGAGCCGCCTGGCCCCGCGCCGAGCCTCTCCATCGCGTGGTTCCGCTCGGTCCGTACGAGGCCGGGAAGGGGTCGAGGCGCGTCGGTCGGTGAACGCGCTGCCGGCGGTCTTCGGGCCTCCCTGCCCGCACACCTTGCCCACGATCGTTGGGGCGCCGGACGGGTGCACGATGTCGAAGCGGCTTCCATCTTGTCCGGACCCATCGGGCCGGTACCCGTCCTTGAGTGGGGGCTTGACCTCCTCCGGCACGAGGTCTATGGGGCTTTTCATGGGAGCTCCTTCGCCGGGACGGGGTGGCGCTCCGTGGGTCTCGGTGCGGCGGGCGTGGAGGGGGTCCGGTGCGAGCCCGTGCGGGGAATCGCCCGTTCAACCCTCGTACCTCGATCGACCGGCGGGTTCGCGCGGCGGTCTCCCGGTGTTGTCCTCGGCCCCCGGGATCGGACCTTGGAGCCGGGGACTCAGGGGACGGGCGCCGGAGCCGACGCGTGGGCCGGGTTCCCGGGAGGTCCCGGAGCGGTCGGCTCGGTCGGGGGGTTGTGGGTCGACCGGTCCGCGCTAGGTGGGCGGCGGTGAGGTGGAGGTCAAGGGTCCCCGGCTCGGGACGGTGGTGGAGGGCTCACCGCGCTCCTCGCGCCCGCCCTAACCGGGCGGGGGATTCGTTACGAGACTCGTAACGATTCGGCGGTCGGAGGGGACGGGAACGCCTCCCTCGCCGCGCGCTTCTCCATCCCTACATAGCGAGCTTATCGCATAAGTTGATTGCTGGACTGATCGGGCGGTGATCCGTCGGCGGTCCGTCTTTGCACCGTGGAACCCGCCCGGGCCGGGCTTTTCGTCAGAAAAGGAAGCTCTTCGGTTTCCCGATCGGGTTCCGTTATTTGGACCGCAACGATTGGCGGGCGACTGCTCCGGAACGTAATTCACGGGTCGGTGGGTGGTGCGCTCGGGGGGCGTTGGTTGCGGGTCGTCCCGGCGGACGAGCTGGAGGAGTGGTTGACGGAGCGGTTGGAGGAGTTCGTGGGGGAGGTGGGCGAGTACTCGATCGCGCTCGCGTGCGCGTTCTCGAGGCGGGTGGGGAGTGGGCTGCCGGCGAGTGACCTCGTCGCAGC
>NZ_JBMXXF010000045.1:0-2737 GCF_053997775.1 Methanopyrus sp. | reverse complement strand
GGGCCCAGAACAGGCCGGGGCGCGGCGGTGCGTACTCGATCACGAGCCAGCGCAGGCCCTGCGACCGGATCAGCCGGGCCGGCTCGCCCGCCGCCGGGAACCAGCTCGGGGACCACGACTCCTCCCTCGACCCGACCGGGAACAGCCGAAGGAACCCGGGAAGCTCGGGCGCGGGCACGTAGTGATCGACTCGAAGGTAGGCGCCCCGGGGCGCCAGGCCCGCGTCGAGGACGCGGGAGCCCGCGGGCAGGTACAGGTCCAACGCCCCCGACCACGACGCGTCGAACGCGAGGTCCAGGAGGGCCCGGCCCGCCCGCACGGACAGCACGTACACCGACTCCCGGGCGACCCCGGGCCTCGGGTACTCGGGTCGCAGGAGCGGGGCCTGGAGGAGCGCGCCGCCGAGTTCCGCGAGAACGCCGGGCGTTGGCGCGTGGACGGGCGCCGCGATCGTTAGCAGGAGAGCCGTGACGGCGGGCACCGGCGATCCCCACCCGGGTCCTCGGCGGAGGGAAGGCGTCAGAAGGGGATGGGCGGCTTGCCGAGCAGGAGCGCTGCCAGGAGGTTCAGGAGTCCCATGTACCCACCCAGCAGCAGGATCATCAGGGTTTCGACCGGCTCGCGGATCGGGTACGGCAGCCGGTCGAGCGCGGGCTCGAGCGCGGGCCAGACGACGGGAAGGAGCAGCGGCGCGATCGCGAGGGCGGCTAGGATCTCCCTCAGGCTTATCGGCGGTCGGGGCCGCTTCGGCGGCACGAACTTTCGGAACCCCGGCACGGGGTGGGGCCAGCCCACGAGCCACTCGAAGCCCTCGGCTTCCTTCACTCGGTACGTGGACAGTCCGAGCGACGTTCCGCCTTTGACCACCGGCATCGCGAGCATGAGCCATGGGGTCCCCTTCACCTTCACGGTCACCAGGGGTACGATCGTGCGGATCAGTAGTAACCGGCCTCGCGGTAGGTCGGCGCGAATCACTTGGAACTTGAGGGTTCCGACCTCGGGCACGCTCGCCTCGCCCTCTCGAACCACCCGGTACCGGGCCGGTTGGAATCCGGGCGCGAGCGCGCCCGTGTACGCGTCCCGGTACGCGTCCCGCGGCACCGTCCCGCACTTCAAGATCCTAGCGCCCGCGGGCAGGGGCACCTCCGGCACCGTCGCGACCACGTCCACCAGCGCCTCGCCCCCGCGCACCGACCGCACGATCACCACCTCCGGACCCTTGGAGAGGCGACGGAGGTCCTCCTCCCACAGCTGATTCGTGTTCAGGCCCTTCGTCACCGGCGCCTTCAGCGCCAGCAGCCGGGGCGGTCGACCGAGGGTCTCCTGAAGGTCCCGCACCGAGTAGCACTCCAGGACGTACCACGTCCCGTCCACCTCGGCCAGCACCACCTTCTCCATGGGCTCCCCCGGGTTGGCCAGCCCGTCGGTTCGGGCCGCCACGACCGGGTCTCGCATTAGGAGGTACAGGAACGCGTCATCGTCCGCCTTCACGCGGAACGCGCGGGCGTCCCGCGCCAGCTCCCTCACCCACGGGAGGGACTCCTGCAGGAGCCGCGGGGTCGTCCGGAACCGCTCCTTCCGGTCCCACCACCACACGACCAGCACGTCACCGGAGATCTCGAGGCGCGCGGGCTCGCCCTTGATGAACGCGTGATGCTCCTCGCACCAGCGGAGCACGTCGTTGACGTCTCGAGCGCTCAGGACCGCGTCCGCGGGCACGACCGCCGCCCGAACCAGCGCGCTCGCGGGCGCGTACACGGTGGTCTCGACGCCCGGCCAGAGCCGCACGAACACGTGGTACCGCGCGCCGGACTGCCCCTGCTTCACCACGGCCGACACCGGGAGGTTCAGCAGGGAGGCAGGCGGGCGAGGGGGCAGTATCACCGGGTTCGCGTGAACGGGGCCCGGGGCCGCAATCGAGAGTGCAAGCGCGAGCATCGGTAGCGCGAGGACGGTCCACCGGCGGGATCGTCGGCGGAGCGCCGGGGCGAGGAGCGCCGCGGGCGCGATGAGGCCGATCCCCACGGGATGCTTCTCCCCCTCCTTCTCGCCGGGCCATATGAAGAACTTGACCTCCGGCCTCTTAGGCTTCAGCCAGCTCAGCGGGATGGAGACGAGGGTGTCCGAGTAGCCGGGGTAATCCAGCAGGACGAACGTGCCCCGACGAGGGTTGAGGGAGTACGCCTTCCCCTCCGACGCCTCGACCTCCACGTCGCCCGAGCCGTTGATGTACAGGATCAGCCTGCCGTCGATCGGCCTCGTCCGGACCTCGATCACCAGGAGCCCCTTCCGATCGACCCGCGCTTCCAGCACCGGGAACTCGACGCGACCGCGCTCCAGGAGCCCGACGAACGCCTCCCGAATGTCCTCCGGAACGCCCTCGATCGGAACCTTCACGTACACCCCGGGCGCGGGCTCGACCGCCACCGTGTTCCCCCACTCCAACCTCCCGGTCGCCAGCCTCCAGCCCCGGAACCGGTGCCGTTCCCACTCGAACCGCGGCGGCAGGTTCGGCTTCCACCCCCTCAGCTCCTCCACGGTGAAGAAGTAGGCCCCCTGGACCCGGGAGTCTGGCGGCAGCGCGACCCGCACCTCGCCCGGCACCACGTACACCAGGTACAGCAGGTCGACGCGATCGTTCCCCACCCGCTCCGGGTAGACGTCGACCCAGACCGGGTTCTTAGCGCACGATCCGGCGGCGAGCAGCGCCAGGAGCGCCGGCGCGAGGATCGCAGGC
>NZ_JBMXXF010000044.1:0-3196 GCF_053997775.1 Methanopyrus sp. | reverse complement strand
AGGGCCCCTGAGGTGGTCGCGCCTTGCCTCACCTCCCGGGTTTAGGGTCGTGGATGTGCGTGATGGGGCACGGCGTGCGCCCGGCTGGGGCTCTCGCGGGAGTGTGGTTGGGTGAGGTCCGCTGCTTTGCTTGGCTCACACCGCGGCGAGGCAATGGTACAGGTTCTGCGGGCGTCCTCCGTTCCGGGGGTCCCAGTGCCCGGCCCGTCGGGTCCTGGGGCTGGTCGGGCGGTGGTGGGGGCGTGGCCGTGGGTAGGAGAGGGGCGGGTGGTGTGCGCTCGGGGTGCCGATCGGGCCCGGGGCGTCTCCGCTCCTGACCCTCCGCGGTCGTGGCTCGTCCGTGCCGTGCGGTCGGTTCGGCGGGGCACGCGTGTGGTCTCTGGTGGTGGGAGTGGCCGGACCTCCGGTGGCCCGTGCCGGGCGACCACGGACCGGCGCGGTGGTTCGGTCTCCGTCTGCTCCTTAGGCGACGGTGCCACGATGGGGGCTAGCATCGTTAGCGGTGGGCGCGGGATCGCGCGGCCTGCCGGATCGGCAGCGCCGGGGCTGCGAGCGCCGCCACCATCCACGCCGGGCCCAGCGTCCCGGCCTTGGACTTCCTGCCCTTAGGCCTCCCGCTCACGACGTGGGTGGATGGGGGTTTCAGGTGGTTCTCGACGTACCTGTGCGTAACGAACTCGTGCTCCTGCAGGACCAGCGTCACTGGAGGCTTGAGCGGCGCGCCCGGCTCCGGCGCCTTGAACTTCAGGATCAGGTCTCCCCTGTTCTCACCTCGAGCACGGTACGGTGCCCGTAGAACGCCCCGTGCTCGTACCACCACCGCGGGTCGAACCGCCGTGGCGCATTAACCCAATCCCACTCCCGGCCCCACCGCCCGCTGAGGTCCAACGCGTACCGGAACAACCAGAACGCGAGGTGCACGCCGCCCGGCAGGTCGTACTCGACCTCCTCGTACGGGTACCGTCCCCGGGAACAGGACTCGACCGTCGAGCGTCAGCACGTTGAAGTCCATGGTCCAGCCGAGGGCGACGATCCAGTTCCCAGGTGTTAGTGCGAGCCGAGCCCGCCCGTCCCGGGCCGACAGGCTCGTCTCCACCGCGAACGTGCGACCCACGGTCTCCCCGGGTCGAAGCCGGAGCAGCCCACCTGGCCCCCTGCAGGGGGGTGTGCCATGGGGCGTACGTGACCACCTGCCAGCGCGCGCCGACCGCTCCGCCCTGCTCGGGACCAGCACGCGGTAAACGGCTCCCCGCGGCAGGATCAGCTCGTCCACTCCGTACACGCCTAGAATCGCCCGGTAATGATCATCCTCCCGCCAGAGCGGTGCGACTAAGAGAAACCGATCTACTAGGAGAAACCGATCTCCGGAAGGATGCGGAAACTCAAGACCAAGACCTTCGACTAGGAAGGTGGGATCTATCCCCACGGTGGACAGTGCGCGTTCGCGCTCTCACTCACGGTCAGCGGCCCGGCGGATTGCGCCGCGGTGGGGTGAGTGGCGACCGCCAGCAGCGTCGAGACGATCGTCGAGGCGATCGACGGCGTCGAGCCTCCCTCCCCCTGAGCCGGGAGTTAACTGGTGATAAAAAAAGGCGCGGGCTTCGCCGCACGGACGTGCGCTCGCGGTCGCGGCACGGGTCGCGCACTCGGGGTCCCGGGCCTGCGGAATCGGTGGTGTCTCGCGCCACTTTCACCCTCTCTCGGGCGTTAACGCACCCGGAGTCACGCTCGGGTGGCGGCCGGCACCGTCCGTTGAGGGTTTCGTAGGGCCCGCTGGGTTTTCGGGCTCGCCCACGAAGGCGCGGGGATGATTACGCTCGCGCCGGGCGTGCGGTGGTGAGGCGTGACTCCCGGTCCTGCCTCGAGAGGTGAGGGAATTTACCGCCCGGGGGCCGCTACATCGCGTCGCACGATCCTGTGTGGTGCTGGATCCCTGGTTTTTCCCGATGGAAAAACTGGGGCCGTCCGCTGGTCTCCGGGGACGGTGCGGAGGGTTCGGCGGGAGGGCTCGGCTCGGGGCTGGGGGGACGGGAAAGCGCGCTCGGTCGAGTCCTCGGTCTCCCGCCGGGGTGAGGGCGGCGTTGCGCGGGTGGTGGGGCTCCGGTGGTCTGCGCCGGGGCCCTCGGGCTCGTCCGGGGAGGGCCGGGTCCTCCATTTGTGATCGAGCGTGGGGCGGCTCCCTGGCGGGGCTGGCGTGACGCTCGGGGGTGTGCCTCGGGGAGGCTCGTCTCGCAGGCCTGGTCCGGTCGTGCCCCGCGCCGCGCGGCGTGCCGCGGGAGGCGGGGACGACGGGGCGATCCCGGGCTCGGGCATCCTGGGGGTCGCGCCGCGCGTCCGAGGAGTCCGGTGGACGCGCGCGGCCGCGCGCTTTGGTGGTACTCGTAGCGAGATCGGGGCCTGGTCTGAGGCTCGGGGCACATTCACCGGAGCCTCCTGGGGTCACCCTCGCGGGGGATACCACTCCGGGGCGCTACTTCAAGCCCCCTTGTACAGGCCTCTCGGGCCCGCGTGTCGGGGGCGGGTAACCGCCGTACTCCTCGTGGAAGCCCGGGTTGTTGGCGTGGGGATCGTGCGCGCCGATCGAGGCGGGTGAAGAGCTCGTGGAGCGTGCTCGCGTGCAGGTTTACGCTCATCACTGCGGCGAGGCCCGGGGCCCCGTGCTCGGGGAGGGCGACGGGACCCTTCGCGTCCGTCACGATGGGGATCGTGAAGCATCGATCCTCCTCCAGCTCCTCGAGACTCTCGACGGTTAGGCTCGCGCTCGCGAGCGCGGTGTCCGCGTACCAGACGGTAGTGGGGTGGACCGCCCGGCCGGGACCGCCTGCGCCTCGAACCCCTCCTCGACCCGGGGACTCGAGCCCGCCCGGCCCATCCCCGAGCGCGTCCAGCCCGCGCGGGGTGGGGGACGCTCGGGTCCGGGTCCGCGAGCGCGTCCCGTAGGGTCTCGAGACCGAGCCTTCCGCACGCGCCCCCGAGTCGCACGGGCACGCCGGTGGTCGGAGATCGCCTTAAAGTGGACCTCCGGGGACCCCTGCTCTTCGGGCTCGTCCTTGGGGCGGGCCCCCGACCTTCTCCGGCATCGGTTCCATCGAGCCCTTGTTTCCGGGAGGCTCCTCCCCGAGCCCTGGTAGCGCTTTAGAGTCGGAGCACGGAGAGCGTGGTTGCGTCCGGGGCGGGCCGGTGAGGGCGGCGCACC
>NZ_JBMXXF010000043.1:0-17374 GCF_053997775.1 Methanopyrus sp. | reverse complement strand
AGGACCTGATCGAGATGGATAGGGAGAGGTCGGGGAGCGTGAGTCGGCTGGCGTTCCTCGTGGTCAGATCCATCATTTGGGACATGGAGGCGGACGGCGAGGCGAGGATTCTGGCGGAGCGGCTGGGTCGGGAAATCGTTCGCAGGGAGGGCGTCTCGAGCGTTGAGGAGGGGCTCAGACTGCTGGAGGAGATCGGATGCGGTCGGGTCGTAGTGAACCGCGAGGAGACGCGGGAGGATGAGCGGGTGATGGATTGGGGGTACGAGACCGTCACTGTCTTCGAGTGCGTTTCGTGCGCCGGGGCGCCGGAGGTGGGTCGGACGCTGTGCGCGCTGGAGGCTGGTCTGATCGAGGGAATCGTCAGCGAGGTGAATGGTGAGGGATACTACGCGATCGAGTACGCGTGCTGGGGGCTGGGGGACGATCGCTGTTCCTTCGCCCTGGTCCCGAAGGGTGATAGGGAGGGGGAGCTGAGGGTCAGGCAGATGGTTCGGGAGCGGGCGAGCGGTTAGGGGTGGTACCCGAACTCCCCCAGCCCGGCCGTTTCCTCGAACCCCATCCGGATGTTCATGTTCTGGATAGCCTGTCCGGAGGCCCCCTTGGTCAGGTTGTCGATGGCTGAGGCCACGACGATGCGGCCGTCACCCACGGCGAAGACACCGATGTCGCAGTAGTTGGTGCCTCGCACCGCCCACAACCGTGGCGCCTCGCCGACCTCGCACAGACGGATGAATGGCTCGTTCTCGTAGTAATCCTCGTAAAGCTCTCGGAGCTCTTCGGGCCCGATTTCCGCGTCACCGAGGCAGTGAGCGGTCGTCTCGATGCCGCGGACGAGCGGGGCCAGGTGGGGGGTGAAGTGCACCTCCACGTCGCCCAGCTTGCCCAGCTCCTGGCGGATCTCGGGGAGGTGCCGGTGGTCGGTGGGGTTGTACGGGGTGAGGTCCTCCGCGCACTCCGGGTGGTGGGTCGTCTGGGAGGGTTTGGCGCCGGCGCCCGAGGTCCCGCTCTTGGAGTCGAAGACGATCACGTCGGCCAGGCCCTCCTCCACGATCGGGGCGGCGGCGAGGATCGCGCCGGTCGGGTAGCATCCGGGGTTGGCGATGAGGTCGGCCCTCCGAATCTCGTCGCGGTGGAGCTCGGGTAGCCCGTACACGGCCCGCTCGTTGAGGTCGGGGGCCCGGTGGTCGACCCCGTACCAGCGCTCGTACTCCTCGACGTCGTCGAACCGGAAGTCGGCGCTGAGGTCGATGACGAGGGCGCCGCCGTCGAGGAGGTCGGGGACGAGCTCCATGGCGGCGGTGTGCGGGACGGCGGTGAACACGACGTCGCACTCCTCGCCGACCTCCGCCGGGTCGGGGTCGGTGAACCGGAGGTCGGGGTACTCGTCGCGGAGGTTGGGGTGCACCTTCCAGACGGGTTCTCCCTCGAGCCGGCGGGAGGTGGCGTATCGGACCTCCTCGACCTCGGGGTGACGGGCTAGGAGTCTTAGAAGCTCGCCGCCGGTGTAGCCGGAGGCGCCGATCACGCCCACGACGACCACGGGGTGCGGGCCCCCTTGGGCGATCCGCTGGTGGAGGTGATCGAGGAGGTGCGCCGGGACCTGGGATTTAAGGAGTCCGAGGATCGACTGGCCGCGATCCTGATGTGCGAGCTGCTGGCGGGCCGGGGGCTGAGGCTTCGGGACGTGCCGGTGGCTCGGGAGGTGGTCGTGGTGGGGGCCGGCCCGTCGGTCCGTCGGTTGCCGGAGGTGCGGGGGGAGTTGGAGGGTCGGGTGGTGTACGCCGCGGACGGGGCGTGCGAGGCGCTGCTGCGGGTGGGGATCGTGCCGGACGTGGTGGTTACGGACCTGGATGGGAGGATCGAGTTCCTGCTGATGGCGGTGGAGGAGGGGGCCGTGCCCGTGGTGCACGCGCACGGGGACAACGTGGAGCGGTTGGCGCGGTGGGTCCCGGTGCTGGCGGACGCGGGGGTGCTCGGGACCTGTCAGGTGGATCCGCCGTGTCGGGAGCTCGTGAACCCGGGTGGGTTCACGGACGGAGATCGGGCGGTGGTGCTGGCGGCCCGGCGCGGGGCGCGGCGGGTGCTGACCGTTGGGATGGACTTCGGGGATCTGACCACGGAGTTCTCCAGGCCCCGGGAGGGTCGCGGGGTGTTCCGGGCGGATCGAATCAAGCGGCGGAAGCTGCGGTGGGGGGAGCGGATCGTGGGGATGGTGCGGGAGCATCTGGGGGTGGAGGTCGTACCGCTGGTGTAGGCTCGGCCTCGTGCCGTGTCATCATCGGTCAGCAGGGGCGCCGGGTTACCTCATCGCGGACCGGAGTTGCCTCCAGAGCTCGCGCATGGCCGGGGCGGCGCGCTCTCGGATGCGCACGTGCATGTGGGGGGAGAGCTGGGTCTCGGAGGGGTTGATCTCGATCAGCCTGGCGCCGTGCCGTCGGGCGATCAGGGGAAGGTCGGCGGCGGGCCGGACCTCGCCGGAGGTGCCGATGACGAGCATCACGTCGCAGCCCCGGGACAGTTCCTCGGCCCGGATTAGGGCGTCCGGGGGCAGGGGCTCACCGAACCAGACGACCCCGGGTCGGAGCGGCTCGCCGCACTCGGGGCAGCGTGGAGGGAGTTCGTCGTACTCGAGTCCTTCGCCGCGCTCGGGGTCGTTCAGCCGCTCGTAATCGCAGCCGACGCACTCGTCGCGCCAGATGTTTCCGTGCAGCTCGATCACGCGGCGGGAGCCGGCGCGCTGGTGCAGCCCGTCCACGTTCTGCGTGATCACGGCCTTAAGGAGGCCCTCCCGCTCCATCCTCGCCAGAACTCGGTGCGCGTCGTTGGGCTCCGCCTCGGCGATCTTCTTACGGCGCCAGAGGTACCACTTCCAGACCTTCTTCGGGTCTCGGGCGAAGGCCTCCGGGGTGGCGAGCTCTCGTGGGTCGTACCGGTTCCAGAGCCCGTCCTTGCCGCGGAAGGTGGGGATGCCGGAGTCGGCGGAGGCGCCGGCGCCGGTGAGGGCGACGACGGTGTCGGCCTCGAGGATCAGCCGCGCGGCGCGCTCGATCTCACTCATCCTCCCGCCTCCGCCGCTTCCACTCCTCCAGGGGTACGCTGAACTTTTTCTCCACCTCCTCCCGGTGGATGGTGTTGTAAGCGCAGAACGGGATGATTCGACCGTCCGGCGTGGCGTAGTGGATCACGCAGCGTCGCACGCGGTCGGTCTGGAAGTTGTACGGGTCCATGAAGTGCATGCAGCCGAGCAGGAGGGCGTTCCAGTGGAACTCGGAGAGGGCGTCGTAGGTGCCCTTGGTGACCACGTCCACGACGAGGCGGGCGAGGCGCCGCTTGCCGGTGATCCCCTTGAAGACCCTGCGCAGGTGCTTCGCGACGATCCAGGCGGCCTTGGCCTGGTCCCGGCGCCGTTCCAGGGATCCCACTTTCTTGACCACCTTCCCCAGCATCTCGAGGAAGGCGTCCGGGTCGACGAAGTCCGTGATGGGTCGGTACCACCCGTCCTCCTCGATCAGGTACGTGGCGACGCCGCAGATGGGGTGAGCGGAGAACTCGGGCTTGGGTTGACCGTGCAGTTGGCCGATCAGGTGGGCGATCTTGGCGGCGGTGGGGACCGGGTAGAAGCTGTCGGCCGGGATGCGCCCGTCGGTCTGCTCCTCGACGAGCCTGACGAAGTCGGGGATGGTGATGCGCATCCGCTCGCGCTCCTCCCTGGGGGTCCGACCGGTGAAGGAGATGGGCTGAACGTTGATCCCGCGGATGACCTCGTACTCGCGGGCGAAGTCGAGCATGGGTCGGATCTGGTCGTCGTTCACGCCCCGGGCCAGGGTGGGGACGAGGACGGTGGACAGGCCGGCGCGCTCGAGGTTCTTGATCGCCTCCTTCTTGAGCTCCAGGACCTTCCGGCTGCCGCGGATCCGCTCGTAGATCTCGGGCTTGAGCCCGTCGAACTGCAGGTAGACCACGTTGAGCCCGGCCTCGTTCAGGTCCTCGGCGAGGTCGGGATCGCGGGCGAACTCGATGCCGTTGGTCGCGATCTGAACGTGAAAGCCGCGCTCGGCGGCCGCGGAGATGATCTCGTGGATGTCGTCCCGGACGAGGGGCTCGCCGCCGGCGAACTGCACGGCGGGGGTCTTCACGGGGCGCTCGGACCGGAGCAGGTCGAGCATCTCCTCGATCTGCTCGAGGCTGGGCTCGTACACGTACCCCTTCGCCTCGGCGTTGGCGAAGCAGACGGGGCAGTTGAGGTTGCAGCGGTTGGTCACGTCGATGATGCCGAGGGCGGTCGTGCTGAGGTGGCGCTCGCAGAGCCCGCAGCTGAGGGGGCAGCCGCGGTCGCACCGGGTTTGAGGGTTCTCGATTCCGGGCCCCTTGTGCTCGTACTTAAAGGCGCGCTCGAACATCTCCGCGTCGGACCACACCACCTCGCGGAACTCGCCGTGCTCAGGGCACTCCTTAACTATCTCCACCCGGTCGTCCTCGGTGCGAACCAGGCGGGCGGGGACGACCTTCAAGCACTCCGGGCAGAGGCTCTTCGTCTCGCGCAACACCTCGCCGTTCTCGGAGGTCACCAGTGCACCCCCAAGAGGGGATGGTGAAATGGAGGTGGGTGTGACCCTAACTGAACTCGCTCGCGGCGTTTGGTTTATCCTTCCCGCTTACGTCGCCAACGTTAGCGCCTGCCTGTTCGGAGGCGGTGCGCCGCTGGATTTTGGTAAAAAGCTTTCCGACGGACGCCGCGTGCTGGGTGACGGGGTAACCGTGCGCGGTTTCTGCGTGGGGACGCTGGCGGGGGCGCTGACGGGGCTCGCTGAGGGGCTCGCGGTGGGAGACCCGGGTCGGTGGATGGAGGGGGCCGTGCTGGGGTTTGGGGCGATGGTGGGGGACGCGGTCGGGAGCTTCATCAAGCGGCGGGTCGGCCTCGAGCGCGGGGCGCCGGCCCCGGTCCTGGACCAGCTGGACTTCTTCGCCGGGGCGCTCCTGCTGCATCACCTGGTGTACGGGTGGGTCCCGGCGGCCCGGTTGATCGCGGTCCTGGCGGTTCTCACGCTCGCCCTGCACTGGTTGACCAACGCCATCGGCTACCTACTGCGGTTGAAGGAGGTGCCGTGGTGATGGATCGGGAACGGCTCGCGCGGTTGCTCCTGGAGGTGGGGGCGCTGAAGTTCGGTGACTTCGTGCTCTCCTCCGGGCGTCGCAGCGATTACTACGTGGACATCAAGGAGGCTTGCACGCGCCCCGAGGTGCTGGACGCGCTGACGGACGCGCTGGCGGAGGTCCTGCCGGAGGGGGAGGTCGTGGCGGGCCCGGAGCTGGGCGCGGTTCCGCTCGTATCGGTGCTGTCGGTGAAGACGGGACGGGAGATGGCCATCGTTCGGAAGCGGCGGAAGGGGTACGGTCGGGAGGAGCGGATCGTGGGGGAGGTGGAAGGGCGTCGGGTGGTGCTGGTGGACGACGTGGCGACGACGGGCGGCTCCCTGCTGGAGGCGGCGGAGGCGGTGGAGGAGGAGGGTGGCGAGGTGAGGGACGCGGTGGTGGTCGTGGACCGTCGGGAGGGCGCGGAGGAAGCGCTTAAAGAGCGAGGGATTCGGCTGAGGAGCGTGCTGACGGCCGAGGATCTGCGGGGGTTGAGGAGCGGTGAAGGTGATGATCGTGGGTAGCGGGGCCCGGGAGCACGCGATCGCGGAGGCGCTGTGCGGGGCGCCGGACGAGGACGTGGAGCTGTACGCGTTCCTGGGGAACCGCAACCCGGGCCTGATTCGGCTCTCCGAGGACTACGAAGTGGGTGATCCGACGGACGTGGACGCGGTGGCCAGGGCGGCCGTGCGGTGGGGCGTGGACCTGGCGGTGATCGGGCCCGAAGACCCGCTGGCGGAGGGGGTCGCGGATCGGCTGGAGGAGGAGGGGATACCCACGTTCGGTCCCAAGCGGGGTCCGGCCCGGATCGAGTGGGACAAGGGGTTCGCCCGCCGGCTGATGAGGGAGCACGGGATCGAGGCTTACCCGGAGTTCGGGGTGTTCGAGGACCCGGACGAGGCCTGCGAGTTCATCGACGAGCTGGGCAAGCCGGTGGCGGTGAAGCCGGCCGGGCTGACCGGCGGTAAGGGCGTCAAGGTGGTGGGAGAGCACCTGCGGAACCTGGACGAGGCGAAGGAGTACGTGCGGGAGATCTTCGAGCGGGAGATCGGCGGGCTGCCCCGGGTGGTGATCGAGGAAAGGTGTGTGGGCGAGGAGTACACCATCCAGGTGTACACGGATGGACGGAAGGTACTTCCCACGCCGGCCGTGCAGGACCACCCGCACGCCTACGAGGGCGATGAGGGGCCCATCACCGGCGGGATGGGCTCGTACTCGTGCCCGGACGGGCTGCTGCCGTTCCTGTCCCGGGAGGAGTACGAGGAGTCCGTGCGGATCCTGGAGCGGACGGTTGAGGCGATCCGGAAGGAGACGGGTGAGCCGTACCGGGGCGTGCTCTACGGTCAGTTCATGCTGACGGCGGACGGACCCGTGGTGATCGAGTTCAACTGCCGGTACGGTGATCCTGAGGCGATGAACATCCTGCCGATCGCGGAGGGCGACCTGGTCACGCTGCACGCCTCGATCGCCGAGGGCTCGATGGAGGGGGACGTGGAGTTCCTGGAGCGCGCCACGGTCTGCAAGTACGTGGTGCCGGAGGGGTACCCGGAGTCCTCCGAGGGTGAGGGTGAGCCGATCGAGGTGGACGAGGAGTGCATTCACCGGCTCAACGCGATCCCGTACTACGCGTCCGTGAACCTGGAGGAGGACGGCACGATCACGATGACCTCCTCGCGCGCGGTCGCGATCGTGGGGATCGGGGAGCGCCTGGAGGAGGCGGAGGAGGCCGCGGAGCGCGCGATCCGGGAGTGCGTGAGCGGGGAGAGGATCCGGCACCGGTCCGACATCGGCAAGCCGGAGACGGTGCGGAAGCGGGTGCGCCGCATGGAGCGGATCCGGGGGCAGGGTGGGTCTTGAAGCGGCTCGAGATCGACCATCTGCTCTCCATCTCGGACCTCGATCGGGAGGACGTGGAGACGGTGCTTCGGGTCGCGCGGATGTTCAAGGAGCGTTACCTCGCGGGCGAGCGCGTCGTTCCGGTCCTGGAGGGTCGGACGCTCGGCCTCGTGTTCGAGAAGCCCTCGACGCGCACCCGGATCTCGTTCGAGGTCGCGATGCACCAGCTGGGCGGCCAGGCCTTCACGTACACCTACCGGGAGCTGCAGCTCGGTCGGGGAGAGGCGATCAAGGACACGGCCGCCGTCATGAGCCGGTACCTGGACGGGGTCATGATCCGGGCGCGGCGGCACGAGGACCTGGAGGAGTTCGCCCGCCACGCCTCCATCCCGGTCATCAACGGGTTGAGCGACCTGGAGCACCCGTGCCAGGCGCTGACCGACGTGTTCACGATCTGGGAGAAGCTCGGCCGGGGCCCCCACACGGTCGTGTTCGTGGGGGACGGGAACAACGTCTGCTCCTCCCTGGCGCTGGCCTGCGTCACCCTGGGATGGGACTTCGTGCACTCCGTCCCGGAGGGGTACGAGTGCCCCGAGCGGGTCTGGCGGGAGGTGGAGCGTCGGGCGGAGGAGTACGGGGCCGAGGTGAGGATCGTCCGGGACCCGGAGGAGGCCGTGCGGGATGCGGACGTGATCTACACGGACGTGTGGGTGAGCATGGGGGATGAGGACGAGCGGGAGGAGCGCCTTCGGGCCTTTCGACCGTACCAGGTCAACGAGGAGCTACTCTCGCACGCGCCGGAGGACGCGATCGTCATGCACTGCATGCCCATCCAGCGCGGGTACGAGATGACGGACGAGGTCGCGGACTCCGAGCGCAGCGTGATCTACGATCAGGCGGAGAACAGGCTGCACGTCCAGAAGGCCGTGCTCTCCCTACTGCTCCGATAACGGGGGCCCTCCGTTGGCCAAGGTGGCGGTCATCGGGGCCACGGGGCGGGTGGGTTCCACCACCGCGGCCCGTCTGGCCATGCTCGACTGCGTCAGCGAGGTGGCGCTCATCGCCCGAAAGAGGAGCGTGGAGCGGCTCAAGGGGCTTCGACGCGACATCCTGGACTCGCTCGCCGCCGCGCAGAAGGACGCGGAGATCACGATCGGACACAGGTTCGAGGACTACGCGGACGCGGATCTCATCGTCATGGCGGCCGGGGTGCCCCGAAAGCCGGGCCAGACCCGGCTCGACCTCACCAAGGACAACGCGGGGATCGTGAGGAAGTACCTGGAGGGGATCGGGGAGGAGAACCCGGACGCGATCATCCTCATGGTCACGAACCCGGTGGACGTGCTGACCTACGTCGCCCTCCGGGTCTCCGGGCTGGATCGCCACCGGGTGCTGGGCCTGGGCACGCACCTGGACTCGATGCGGTTCAAGGTGATCATCGCCGAGCACTTCAACGTGCACATGAGCGAGGTGCACACGCGGATCATCGGAGAGCACGGGGACACCATGGTCCCCGTCATCAGCTCCACCAGCATCGGAGGGATCCCGATCACCCGCATGCCGGGCTGGGAGGACTTCGACGTCGACAAGGCGGTGGAGGAGGTGAAGACCGCCGGGCAGAGGATTATCGAGACCTGGGGAGGGTCGCAGTTCGGCCCCGCCCAGGCGATCGCGAACCTCGTGAGAACGATCCTGCAGGACGAGCGCCGCGTGCTGACCGTTTCGGCTTACCTGGACGGGGAGATCGCCGGGGTCCGAGACGTCTGCATCGGGGTGCCGGCCCGGCTGGGTCGGGAGGGGATCCTGGAAATCGTCCCCATCAAGCTGGACGAGCGGGAGATCGAGGCGTTCAAGCGGTCCGTTAAGGTCGTGAAAAGGGCGACCCGGGAGGCGCTGAAAGTAATCGAGGAGTGACCGGCATGGGGCACCGGGAAGCCCGGGAGCGGCTGGCCATCCTCCTCACGCTGGCCGGCCTCACCTCATTCTACCTTCTCACAGCCTCCAAGATGATCAACTGGTACGACGTGCATTACTTCGAGGAGTGGTTCTACGTCTCCATGTCGTACGGGATATTCAGCGTCTACTCGCTGTGCGAGAAGGTGCATTACCCACCGTTGGCCGTCCTGTACTACGTATCGTACCGGTACCTCCTGCACGCCCTGCATCTGGACGTGAAACTGTGGGAGTTCATTTTCTTCCTGAAGATCCCCATCATCGCGTCGTACCTGGCCACGCTGATACTCCTCCTGCAGAGGTTCGAGTGGCCCACCGTTCAGTGGGTCGCCCTCTCCATCCCCGCCGGGATGGTGATCTGGGGCTACCAGTTCGACACCATGATCGCGCTCGCGATGACCCTGTCGGCGATGGTCCTGCTGGAACGCCGACCGGCCGCCGCCGGAACCCTGCTGGCCCTCGCCTCGAGCTTCAAGTACGTGCCCGCGACCCTGGCGGTCCCGATGTCTATACTGCTGCGCGTACATCGCGGCAAGGGTCACGTGGTGAGGTTCCTGACGGCCTTCGCGGGCGTGATAGCCGCCCTATGGCTGCCGTTCTTCCTCTCGGACCCCAGAGCCTTCATGGAGCAGGTGTTCCTGTTCCACATGAGGAGGCTGCCCCAGGACCTGACACCGTTCTACGTCCCCATCCTGCTGAGCCGGTGGCACGTGTCGAGATGGTCCTTCCTGCTCGGTAAACTCTCCGGAATTGTAATGACCGTCGGGTTCGCC
Organism: Methanopyrus sp.; assembly: GCF_053997775.1. NCBI lineage: Archaea > Methanobacteriati > Methanobacteriota > Methanopyri > Methanopyrales > Methanopyraceae > Methanopyrus > Methanopyrus sp. The sequence continues at coordinate 7,679 of NZ_JBMXXF010000043.1, read as the reverse complement.
GCGCTGTTCTGGTGGATGTGGAGGCGTCGGGGCGAGCTCGTGCGTACGCTGATCGAGAGGGCGGGTTCGAGGTTCGCGCTCTGGGGAACCTGCGCGCTGCTCGGCGCCTGGTTCGCGCTGACGACCAAGGTCGGAAACCCGTACTACCTCACGTGGATCTTCGTCTGGCTGTTCCCGTTCGTGGGCTGGTGCATCCCGAGCTGGCGGTTCGGGCTGCTGAACCTGCTCCCGTTCGTCTACACGTTCAACATGCTCCCGGCCCCCGTGCTGGACCGGGAGGTGTTCGTGCCGGAGGATGTAAGGTGGTACCCGGCCCTCCAGCTGATCCTGTTCCCGCAGCGAGAGCTGGAAAAGGCCCATTGGATGAGGGAGACGTCTCCGCACCTCTTTCAGGTCTGGTACGATCACATGCACATCACCGGGGCGATCGTGGTGATCTCCTACGTCGCGGTGGTCGCCTGGGTCTTCGCCGACCTGGTCCGATGGGCGCGGAACCCGGCGGAGCCGAGGGAGCGGCCGCACGACTGGCCGCTGCACCCGTTGCTGGTCGCCTTCGCGCTGCCGGCGTTCGCGTTCGCGGTTTACCTGGCGTTCTTCTAGGTCCTCTCCACGGTGCAGAACATGGCCTTGAGGTACTGGGTGTCGGGGTTGCCGGGCACGATCGGGTGGCAGGGTGGCTGGCCCCGTAGGGGACCCAGCATGCGCAGCCGGAGGCCCCGGCGCCGGGCCGCTTCGGACACGATCCGGACGAAGTCGTCCGGCTCGAGGAAGTGGCTGCAGGAGCAGGTGACGAACAGGCCGCCGTCCCGGACCAGTCCCAGGGCCTTGTAGTTCACGTCGAAGTAGGCCCGCTTGCCCCGCTCGAGGTGCTCGCGGGAGGTGACGAAGGCGGGTGGATCGAGGATCACCACGTCGAACCGCTCGCCCCGGCGCTCGAGCCGCTCCAGTAGGGCGAACGCGTCGCCGATCAGGAACTTCACCCGGTCTCTCACCTCGTTCAGCGTGGCGTTCTCGTACGCGGCCTCCACGATCCGGTCGAACTTCTCGATCCCGACGACCTCTTCCGCGCCGCCCACGGCCGCGTGGATGGCGAACCCGCCCACGTAGGAGAACACGTCCAGGACCCGGTCTCCCTCCCTCACGAGCCGCTGCACCTCGCCCCGGTTCTCCACCTGGTCGATGTAGAACCCGGTCTTCTGCCCTCGCTCGACGTCCACGTGGAACCTCACGCCGTACTCCTCCACGATCGTGGAGGAGCGGTCCTCGCCGGCGACGGTCCGTCTCCTCACCTCCATGCCCAGCTGGCGGCGCTTCCGGGAGTCGTTCTTCTCGTACAGCGTCTCGACGTCCAGGATCTCCAGCAGCTCCTCGGCGTGCCGGAGGACGATCCGTTCCATCGCGGGGCACGTCGTCTGGAACACGGCCAGGTCGTTGAACTTGTCGATGATCAGGCCCGGGAGGGCGTCCGCCTCCGAGAACACGACCCGCATGTGGTTCCGGTGCCGGTCCACGCGCCAGCGCTTCCGCTCCCGGTACCGCTCCCGGATCCTCTCCAGCACGATCTCGTCGGGGGAGCGGTCGGGGTACTCGCCCCGCGGGTCGAAAATCCGGGCGACGATGCCGGGGGAGCGGCCGCTGCGGATGTCCCGGTCCGAGGCCTGGGCGAAGGCGTGGCCCAGCAGCTCCCCGCTGCCCGTCTCGACGCGGACGACGTCCCCGGGACGGAACCGGCCCCGGATCCTTCTCACGGCGGGGGCGAAGACGGAGAGGGCGCCCGATCGGATCGCCTCCCGGGCGCGTCGGTCCACGACCACGGTGGGTGGCCTGCCGCGTCGGGGAATGGGGGCACTCCCCCGCTATCGGGCGTACTCGGTCGGGTCCTCCACCCCGGCCTCTCGGAAGGCGCGCCTTCGGTGGCGGCAGGATTCGCACTCCCCGCAGTGCACGGGCCGGCCGTTCCTCCACTCGGGCCGGTAGCAGCTCACGGAGTGCTCCATGGGGGCGTCGAGCCGGGCCCCGAGCCGGACGATGTCGGGCTTCTCCAGGTCCGCGAGCGGGCTGTGGAGTCTCGGTCGCGAGGGGAGACCGGTGCGTAGGGCCCGGGCCGCGGCCCTGGCGAACGCCTTGGAGTTGTCGGGGAACCGTCGCGCCTCCTCCGCGTTGATGCCCCAGACGATGTGAAACTCGTCGTCCTCGCCCTGAAGGTAGAGGCGGTCGCACAGGGCCGCGGCGATCCCGAGCAGGTTCCAGTTGCGGGCGGGGAGCCAGTGGGTGGAGAGGTCGCGTGGTGGCTCGGTCGGTGGACCGCCGAATAGGGGGTTGTCCGGGCAGAGCCTCCGGAGCCAGAAGGCGCCGAGCGCGAGGAATTCGGCGCCGATCGCGTCCGCGATCCGCTCGGCCGCGCGTCGCTCCACGGGGGCGTTCCGCTGCCCGTAGTCGATGAACAGGCAGATGCGATCCCCGTCCAGCTCGTCGGCCGCCCACTGGGCGGCGACGCTGGAGTCCAGGCCCCCGCTGCAGAGGATGACGACGGTGGGCATGGGGGCTACCCGTAGAAGGGGCGCTTTTCCTTGGGCACGATCTTGGTGAGGGAGCGGAGGTCGTCGCGGGTCACGTCGAAGTCGTACTTCTTCACCAGCTCGTGGACCCTCTCGACGTCCTCCTCGTCCGGCTCCACGGCCTTGGCGTTCTTGCCCAGGTCCTCCACCTCGCCCAGGACGTAGATCTCGCCGCGGAGCATGCTCTCGCCGGTGTAGGTGCCCGCGTCGCCGAGCACGATGATCGTGCCTCCCATCATGTACATCCCGGTCATGATCTCCACGTCTCCGCCGATGATCACGGTGCCGTTCTTCATGATCTGCCCGACGCGGGAGCCCGCGTCGCCGCGGACGACGACGGTGCCGCCGTACATGCCCTGGCCCACGCCGTCTCCGGCGTGCCCTTCGATGATGATCTCGCCCTTAGTGACGTTGTCCCCGGGGTACCAGCCCGCGTTACCCTGGACGAGGATCCTGGGTCCGTGGATCATGGTGCCGACGTAGTACCCGACGCTGCCCTCGATGACGACCTCAACCTCCTCGGTCAGCCCGGCGGCGATGTAGTGCTTGGCGCCCGGGTTCTTCAGGATGATCCGGTCGTACTCGGGGGCGTGGGTCTTCAGGGCGCTGTTGATGTCTCGCGGCTCCTTACCCTTGCAGTTGATGACCTTCTCCCTCACCAGCGACCCCCCACCTCGAAGACCTCGTACTCCCCGGGCTCGATCTGGCCGATGCCTTCGATCTCCTCCCCGAAGATCCGGCGCAGGGCGACCTCCTCGGAGGAGATTCCGATCGTGTCGTCCCGGCCATAGCCGATGACGCCGGGCCGGAGGCCGAGCGGGTCGCGGGCGACGGCGATGGCGTCCGGGGTGCTGATGATGAAGCAGAACGGGCCGTCTAGCTCCCGGATGGCCTCCTCCATGGCCTCCTCCAGGGAGTACCCATTCATGAGCTTGTCCGCGACGTAGACGACGATGCACTCGGAGTCGTTCTCGGTCTTAAACCGGTACCCCTTCGCCTCCAGGAGCTCCCGGATGGAGTAGTAGTTGGTGATCTGGCCGTTGTGCACCACGGCGATGTTCGGGACGAGGTAGCTCTGGAACGGGTGGGCGTGGTACCGGTCGACCACGGACTCGGTGGAGAAGCGCACGTGCCCGATCCCGTGCGTTCCCTCCAGGTTCTCCACCCCGTACTGGGAGGAGACCTCCACGGCCTTGCCCACGTCCTTGAGGATCTCGAACCCCTGGCCCGCGCTGAGCACGGTGATGCCGGCCTCGTCCTCGATCCTGCGGGTTACCTCGGCGAGCTCCCGCTGCCCGCTCGCGCCCGTGGGGATGCCGTCCACGAAGACCCGGTACACGATCGTGCCTCCGTCCTCGGCCAGCCGTTCGATCCGGGTCACCTTCCGGTCGGGGCCGAGGCAGCGCTCCACGTCGGAGAGTAGGTCGCGTTCCTCGTCGGCGGGCAGCTCCAGGATGAGGATCGTGGCGTCCGTGTCCCGGTAGATCCCGTACCCGGCGGAGTCGGGCCCCCGGTGCTGCATCGCGTCCAGCATCTCGGTCAGCAGGTGACCGACCGAGCCGGGCTCGGGCAGCACGATCCCGGCGATCCCGCACGCCAACGCCGCCACTCCCGTCACGCTTTTTCCAGGAAGTAAGCGTGGAGCCGGGGATCGTCCGTCAGCTCCGGGTGGAACGCGGTGGCCAGCAGGTGGTCCTGCTCCACGGCCACGGCGTGATCACCGTACTCGGCCAGCACCCGCACGTCGTCGGAGAGGATCTCGTCCACCGCGGGAGCCCGGATGAAGACGGCCCGGAACTCCCCTCCCTCCAGCCCCTCGATCTCGAGGTCCACCTCGAAGGACTCGCGCTGCCGCCCGAACGCGTTCCGCACCACCCGGACGTCCATGAGGCCCAGCAGGGGTTGCTCGACGTCCACCTCGGTTCCCGGGTGCGCCTGCGGCACGACCTCCCGCGCCATCAGCACCATGCCGGCGCAGGTGCCCAGGAACGGGACCTCGGACTCCGACAGCTCCAGCAGCGGCTTGACGAGCCCGTGGCGCTCCAGCAGCCTCCCGATGGTGGTACTCTCCCCGCCCGGCAACACGACCGCGTCCACGCCCTCCAGGTCCTCGGGGTACCGCGCCCAGACCACCTCCACGTCCTCGCCCAGCTCCTCCCCGGCGCGCTTCAGCGCCCACTCGTGCTCCTCCACGTCGCCCTGAACGGCCACCACGGCGACCCTCACGACGACCATCCCCCTAGATCACGCTCAGACCCTCCTCGGTCCGACGGTAGTACCGCGAGCCGCGGGCGCGGAGCGGGCCCGTCACGGCCTCGTCGCTCAGCCGGCCGCTCCGCACCACCACGTCGCGACCGTACCGTTTGGGGCAGTCCAGGATGCACGCGACGAGCCTCTCGTGCCCCTCCAGCAGCAGTTCTCGCACGCGGTCCACCACGCGCTCCGGGGGGCGGCGCGAGGAGGCCGCCACCCCGTAAAATTTCACGTTTTCCACCTCGAACTCGCCCCAGTCCACCTCACCCCGGAACCTCCCCAGCAGCCGCAGGAGTCGCTCCAGCAGGTCCCGATCCCACGTAATCACGCTGAGGTTGACCCCGACCGAGTCCACGAGCCCCACGGTCTCCCACCCGCTGTCCTCACCCCGGGTGACCGCCCGGACCTGAGCGACCGTCTCCTCCCCGCCCACGAACGCGTTCCCGCTAACCCTCACCACCTCACCGGCGTACTCCGCGGGCCGACCCATCACCACGGTGTAGTCCTCCACGTCCTCCTCCACCACCGAGCCGGCCCCCACGACCACGCCCTCACCCACGCGCACGCCCCCGTGAATCACCGACCGCATGCCGATGAAGCAGTCGTAACCCAGCACCGCCCGCTCCCCGCCGAACACGCCCACCAGCGAGCCGTCCCCGATGAACGCGTCGTTCCCCACCTCGGCCCGCACCACGGAGAACGGGGACACGCTGGCGCGCTCCCCCACGTCCGAGTCGAACACCCGACAGAACCCGTAGATGGCCGCCTTCCGACGGATCACCACGCCCGGCCCGATCTCCGCGTGCGCGCCGATCTCCGCGGTCACGTCGGCCAGGTTGTCACCGATGATCCGGACCCCCTCGTCCAGCACGGCCGGGTGACGGTACTTGTCGTCCTCCCGCAGCGGGCGCAGCCGCTCTTCCTTACCCCTCATCCTCACCCCCCTCCCGGTACGGCAGGTACCGTTCGATCACGCGCTGCGCCTCCTCGTCCGCGAGCCAGTCCACCTCGTCCCCCTCCCGGGACTCCACCGCCTCCAACACCCGCTCCGCCGCCTCCTCCGGGCTCAGGCCCGTCACGTCCAGCTGAATCACGTCCCTCGGTGGCCTCGCCGGAAACCCGCCGGACCTAACCTCCACCGCCTCCCCGTAGCAGACCCCCACGAACTCCGCCTCCAGGTTCTCCGAGATCTTACGCGGAGAGTACCCCTTCTCCCGCAGCCGCCGCTCCAGCTCCCTCGGATGCAACCGCAGCACGACGACCAGGTCCACCGGCATGAGGTGCGCGTAGTGCGACTCCACGAACGCCGGATCGGACCCCGGCTCCCACTCCCGCACGTACCGCTCCAGCGCGTGCACGTCCACCACGCGCGCCTGCCGCTCCTCATCCTCCTCCAGCAGCGCACCGAGCTCGCGGGCCACCCGGTTCAGGTGCAGCACGTCGTACCCTTTCCGCCGCAGCACCCGGCCCACGGTCGTCTTCCCGACGCCCGGCGTTCCCGTGATCGCCACCTTCACCGGCACCACCCACCTACCGGTACACCTCCACGCGGAACCCCTCATCCCGGAAGATCCGCTCCGCCCGCGCGAGCTCCCCCGCACCGACCGCCTCCGCGCGGCCCCGGGCGGGCGGACGCGAGACCGTGTTCAGCTGCACCTCCCGGACGCCGATCTCCGACAGCAACCCCGCCAGCTCCCGCACGTGCCCCGCCCCCGCGTTGGTAACCCGGCCCACCCGACACAGCAGCACCTCCACCGTGACGTCCTCCGAGACGCGCTCCAGCTGCCGCACCAGGTGATCCAGGGACAGGTCGGGATGCGGGCGGTTGATCCGCCGGTACAGGCCCTCCCGGGCGCAGTCCAGGCTCGCGATGATTCGATCCACCTCCGGCGGGCACTCGGAGACCCAGGTCGAGTTGGTCAGCAGGACCAGCTCGGCGCCGGCCCGCTCGACCAACGGGGCGATCTCCTCCACCACCTCGCCCAGGTTGGCGCACAGGGTCGGCTCCCCCACCCCGGCCAGGGTCACGGCGTCCGGTCGACACTCCCTCAGGGCGGCCCGAAGCTCCCTCGCGAGCGGGACCGGGTCGACCTCGAAGCGCTCGCGCGGGGACGCGCGCTTGAGCACCCCCACGCTGCAGTACTCGCAGTCCTGCGTGCAGACCCCTCGAGGCAGGTCGATCCCCAGGGACCGGCCCAGGCGGCGCGAGGGCACGGGCCCGTACACGAGCGGGCGCCGGGGACCGCTCTCCAGGGACTTGACCTCCACCTCCACGCCCAGCTTGCGGGCGAGCTTCACCAGGGTGCGGGCGGCGGAGTCCTCCCCCCGCCCCGTGATCCTCAGCTCGCCCGAGTCCCGGATCTCCACCTGCTGACCCGCCGGGGAGACCGCGATCACCCGGCCCCCCTCGTCCCGTACCCGCCAGCCGAGCCGGCGCAGACCGGCCGCGAGCCGCTCCGGGTCCCGGGTTCGCCCCGTGAGCACGACTCTCACTCCCGCAGCAGCTCGATCAGGTCCTCCACCTCGTCCGAGCGCAGGAACTCAAACGCGTCCGGGAGCTCCCGGCCCAACTCCCGGTACGCCCGGGCGAAATCCTCGTTCCGAACGACGTCCTCCAGCACGATCACGCGGCGGAGGTCGGGGGAGTGCCGGCGCAGCGTGTACTTAAACCGCTCCCGAGGACGGCCCCGCAGCCGACGTACCGGGTTGTGGGCGATGACAAGGTAGTCCGGGTCCATGTGCGTGAAGATCGAGGACATCTGAGCCCGGATCCCGAAGTCGATCCCGGCCTCCATGCCGCACCGGAGGTTGAAGTACAGGTCGTCGACGGGCGTACCCACGGCGACGAACCGACGCTCCCCGCGCAGC
>NZ_JBMXXF010000042.1:0-3259 GCF_053997775.1 Methanopyrus sp. | reverse complement strand
TCCTCCCCGCGGGACCACTCCGCATCGGCCGGGACCGCGGTCGGTAACACCGACCCTCCTCACCGATCCGGCGTTCCTCGGCCTCCTCACTCCGCGGGAGCCTCGACCGAGGAGAACTCGAGCGGGGATTGGTAAAAAATCACCGCGGGGGCCGCGTGGATCAGCGCGTCTACCACCGGAAGGTCACGCTGGAGTCGTGGACGTCCTCCTCCAGCTTCACCACGTCCAGCCCCTCGCGCCGCAGACCCTCCAGGATCACGCCCTTGATGACCGCGCACACGTCCTTGCCCTCCTCGGAGCGCTCCTGCCAGCCCAGCGTCTCCAGCACGTCCTCAAGCTCCGCGTGGCCGTTTTCGACGTCGAAGTCGCCGATGAGACCGTACTCCTTGGCCATCCTCAGCGCATCCTCCAGCTCCTGAATCTCCTCCCGCTCCGCCTCCTCCAGGATCTTGATGAACTGCCGGCCCACCTCCATCACGATGGGCTCCCAAGAGTCGCTGAGGTGACGCATCGCGGCCATCCTCACCGCGCTCAGCAGGGCGAACGCCAGCTTGCGGTGTTTCGGCTGCTGCGACAGTTCCTCGGCGATGTCACCGCGCAACTCCTCCTCACCCTCGAACTCCTCATTTAACCCCATATTTTTTGTCGCCCCCCCCCCCGACCTACGAGCCCACGGGACCCTCCTCCGCTCTTTACCGCCCGGGTAACCCTCGGATGAGTTATAAAAGGTTATCGGATGGAAAGCGGAGCCGAGGTTTCATCTAATCTGTCATCGCTCGGTTGATTTACATCGACCTTAAGGCATTTCCCCAACTACGTTTTCATGGAACGATCTAACCTACCCTTGTCAAGTTATCACCGGCGCCGCGGGCCGCCGATCCCGTTTTAAGTGGCCTCGGGCGCGCGGTGGGGGGCGCGGGTGGCGGTCAGCGGCCTGGAACGTCGTCATCGGGTCGGGCGGCCGATTAGCACATCATCCCGCCGGCCTGCCGGCCCGGCAGAGCCGTTTTATCGGGCACCCCTCGCACCTGGGTCGGGGTCGGCAGTGCCGGCGGCCCAGCTCGATGGCGCCCAGGGTTAGGTTTCTGGGGCTCTTAACGGCGCGGGGCCAGAGCCTTCTGGCCCAGTCCACCGGGCGCCCCGTGGCGCGCTCGGCGACGCGTCGAACGTTCGCGTCGACGGGTAGGACCCGGTCACCGTAGGCGACGGCGGCGACCAGGTCGGCGGTGTACGGACCGATGCCCGGGACTCGGAGTAGCTCGTCCCGGTCCGGGCGGGGCCGCTCCGAGAGGAGTCGGGCCAGCCCGCGCACGGTTCGGAGCCTTCGTTGAACCAGTCCGATGCGGGAGAGTAGCCGTTTCAGCTCGCGCTCCGGCGCGTTGAGGAGGTCTCGGGGCTCCGGGTACCGGCGGAGGAGCTCGCGGAGGACGGGTTCGGCGAGCTCGCGGCGGGTGCGCTGGTGCAGGACGCCCGCGAGCGCGACGGTGTACGCGTCCTCGCGCTCCCCCCACGGTGGCTCGTACTCACCGTCCCGCTCGAGGCGTCGGAGCCAGGTCTCGATGCGTTCCGCTACCTCCTTCAACCCTGGCTCCCCGTGGCGCCCGGGATGATGAGGAGGGGGATCTCCGAGGGGTGAGGAGACCCAGGGGCGCTGACCCCGGTGTGGCCTCGGCCCCGCGACTTTTGGTCATTGGGGAGTCCCCAAGGGGAACGGTCCTCATCGGCGCGGCCGGGAGTGGGTGAGTTGGGCGGTGACATGCATCGGTTCTCCCACCGGTTGCTGCGAGTTACGGTGCACGTGGTGATGGTGGCGATCCTGGGGGTCACGCTGATCGTCTTCGCCGTCGGGGCGTACGACATCGTGCGCACGTTTTTGACCAGCCCGTACCGGGCGCGGTTCCGGGAGGCGTTCGGGCTGATCGTGGAGTGCGTGTTCGACGTACTGCTGCTCCTGGAGGTGTACCAGAGCGTGCTGGAGACGCTCAGGCACCATCGAGTGCCCCTGCGGTACGTGGTGGATATCACCATCATCATGATGCTCCGGGAGACGTTCCTGAAGTACTACCGGGGGATCCTTCGACCCTCCGAGCTCCTGGCGGTGACGGCCTTCCTCGCCGTGCTGGTGACCTCCCGGGTGATCGTGCTCAAGTACTCCCCCGATTACTTCAACGAGCGGCTGAGGCGGGAGTCGGAGGGGGAGTGATGAGTCGCGCCGGGTCACCGAGGCCCGGATGAGGGCTGGGGGGCTCGCTGACCCCGAGTCGGGGGAGACCGGCGATGCTCGCTCGGTGGAGGAGGTTCTCGCAGATCCTGGGGTGGGCGGCCCTGAGCCTTGGAGTGCTCGCCCGGGTGCCCGTGGTCGTGCCAGGGGTCTCGGGCGGTTGCGCCGGGGTGATCGGGACGGGGTTGGTGCTTTACCTCCTGCCGTCCGCGCTCGCGGGTCTGACGGAGCCGGGCTACCTGGCGTTCGCGGCGGCGGTCGCGTGGCTGCTTCCGGCCGCGACCGTGGGAGGGGCGGTGTGCGGGTGGGTCTGCCCGATGGGTTCCGTGCAGGACGCGCTGGCTCGGGTTGGGCGTCGGTTGGGTGTCCTCGTCCCAGCGCCGCCCGGTCAACGAGGGCTCCGGCTCGTTCGGTACCTCCTGCTGCTCGCGACGCTGGCTGGGGCCGCGTGGCTGTTGAGACCGTGGTACGCTGTCTGTCCGATGCACTACCTAACGGCGGCCCTGCAGGGGCGCGGGCTCGGGTACCGTGGGCTCGAGCGGCTCGGGCTGGCACTGGTACCGGTGCTGGCCTCGTTGGTCGTACCCAGGTTCTTCTGCCGGTACCTGTGCCCGGTTGGGGTGCTGCTGAGGGTGGGACACGGGTGGACGTCCCTCGACCTGCTCGTCGACGCGCGACCGGCGTGCCGCGGGTGTCCCGTCTGCCTCACGTGCCCGATGGGTCTCCAACCGAGCAGGGATTTCCCGTCCGCGCGGGACTGCATACGATGCGGGCGCTGCCTGGTGTGCGGGCGCGGTGGGTAAAAATCTCGAACGCGGGGTTGCGGGACCGGGCCCGGTGAGGAGCTACTCCGGGGCTGAGCCGGTGATGAGTCCACCCGGGACCGAGGGCTCAGCCCCACCCCAGCGTCCTCACCCATCGGGGCACCGGGTCCTCATCACCGTGGTCCCATCTTCCTCTTCCGACACGCGCTCCAGGCGCTGCACGCAGGATCCGGGCTCCGTGTCCCCGGACAGCGGGGTGCGCTCCGGCTTCAAC
>NZ_JBMXXF010000041.1:0-2631 GCF_053997775.1 Methanopyrus sp. | reverse complement strand
TGGATCCGGACTCGGGCGACTTCGGCATGCCGCTGGTCGTCGTCGACTACGTGCCCGTCGCCGACGTCAAGGACGTGAACAACGACGGCAACCCCGACATCGACAACTTCCTACAAAACCTACAGGTTACAGGACGATGGGGGTCGGTGACCATAGCCTCCTCGGACTACGTCACCAGGCTGGCCTCGGGGGAGCACGTGCTGGCCCTGAGGGATCAGAACGGCAACGTACTGGCGTACCTAGCGGTGAAGGTTTTGGACACCGTAACCGTGAACAACGTGGATTATTATGCCATCCTCCTGTACAGCGCTGATTATAACCAGGGTAGTGGGACGGTGCAGCCTAGGAACGTCCCGCCGAACACGCGGATTGAGGTGGCCTATCCGAGCGATTACTACGATCCGAACGGCGTGCCCATCCAGTACTGGAACGAGGTACGACTCACGATCGCGTCCGACCCGGCCGCGCTCCGCTCGGCGGGTGGACCGGTGCTAAGGGTTCGACTACCGGGGCCCTGCGAGCCGCGCGAGCGGACGGCCTGGAGGTCCGTCGTCGCGTCGGCGCTGGCTGCGCCGGCCCTGGCGGCCCTCAGGCGGTACCTTTAAGTTTTGTTTTTCTTACGTTTCCCAACCGAAGTATCGTTGCAGTTCTCGTTACGTTTCTCGGGGAGGATCCAGGTTGCTTGCGAGGCTCACGACGCTGCTGGTCGCGCTCGCCCTGCTGGCCACCCCTGCCCTGGCCGGCAGGGTCGAGGTGAAGAAGGTTAGGGTCTCCGTGGTCTCCGACCAGTCCGTTCCCCGGTACCTGGACGCGTACGGGAAGCGGCCGAGCTACGACTCCACGCTCGCCGTCGTCACGGGCGTGGGCACGTACCTCCTGTACGTAGGGGTGACCGATCAGCAGGGTGCGACCGCGCCCGCCCCGATGATCGTGTCCCGGGTGGACGAGGGTGCGGACGGCACCTGGGACGTGGTCCTGTTCGCCGGCACCCCACCGAACCCGAGCTCGTCCCTTCCGTACCAGGGCGAGTTCACCCCACCCGTTCGGATTGAGCTCCGTGCGGACGCGAACGACGCGAACGGGGATTACGCGGACGTCGACGCGGTTCTGACCGTCAAGAGGGACGGGATCCAGGTGGTGAGCGTGAGCGTGGGTAGTGGCGTGACCGCGTGGTTGGAGGTGGAGCCTCTCACCGTCGCCTCGGAGTGGGTTCCGGACGAGCGTTCGATCACGGTGAGGATGCCGCCGCTCTGCCGGTTCCAGTCGTCGGTGGCCGAGATCTGGGTGGAGGAGGATGGGACCGTCAAGGGGGTGGACGGTGGCGGTAACCAGGCGTACTTCAAGGATCAGCTCCTGGATCAGGCCGTGCCGATCCTGGCCTCGGACGTTCGGGTGCTGCTGTTCCTCCCGGTCCCGGCCGACACGACCTCGGTCGAGCTGAAGGGCTCGTTCACCGCCACGCACGCCGTCAACGACGACTCGTCCACGGTCGGTCAGGGCAGCTTCGACCTCAACCTTCAGCCCGGGAACTCGCAGAGCGTGACGGCCAGGAACGCGAGGTTGGAGGCGCTGCTCGTGGACGTGAAGGGCGGCGAGGCGATCGTGCTGATCAAGCTGAGCGAGCTGATCAACGGGCAGCCGGCGTTCCGTCCCGGGGACGGGTTTTCGGTGACGTTCGAGCGCGTCCTGGCCCACGAGTCGTCCGGGGGCGCCGTGGAGGTTCCGACCGAGCGCACGTTCACGCTCTCGGTGTCGTTCGGGGGGAGCCCGGGGCCGAAGAGCTCCGCGACGGTTCCCGGCGCGGCCCTACCGGTCGTCCTGCTGGCCCTGGCGCTCGCAGTCCTTTCGCAGCGAGCGCCAGAGTCGATCCAGCAGCTCCACCCGGTCTAGGGACAGCTCCAGGCGCAGCCACTCCAGGCCGTGGGCGACCCGTCCCCGCAGGGTCGTGGCGTAGGGTCGGGAGTAGGGGCAGTCCGCGTCGAACGGTTCGAGCCCCACGTCCCGGGGTGCCCGGGTGGTCCAGTCCTCCGGGACCCGCGCGAGCGGTCGCACCAGGGTCGTGGGTGGGAACTCGTAGTCGACGTACCGGGACGTCATTCCCTCGAGCCGCTCCTTGGGTGGGAGGAGTTTCACCCCCTCTCCCTTGACCGCCGTCGCGAGCGCGGTGATCACGGCGTCGTCCAGCGTGTGGGCGAGGACGATCTTCTCCGAGCGTTCCCGGAGCTCGCGCCGGCGGATCAGCGAGCAGATCAGGCAGGGGGACTCGCCGTGCTCCTCGGCCAGCTCGCCCACGTCCTCGCGGGGTCGGACGTACTCCAGCCGCAGGCCGAGTCGGCGGCAGAGGGACTCGCAGCGTTGGCGGCCCTCCCGGCCCCACAGCCACCGTCCGTGGAGCCTGACGTCGACCAGTATCGGATGGAGCCGCAGGCCGAGGCGTCGGGTGAGGGGTTCCAGCACGAGGAGGCAGGTGAGGCTGTCCTTGCCGCCGCTGAAGCCGACGGCCACCTCCTCCCGGGGTTCGAAAAGCTCATACCGGGTGATGGTGCGGTGGGCCCGGGCCGAGGCGCGCTCGAGCGCCCTGGAGCGGACGATCGTGAGGCCTTCCCGCTCCAGCCGCTCGCGCCGGCGTCC
>NZ_JBMXXF010000040.1:0-5224 GCF_053997775.1 Methanopyrus sp. | reverse complement strand
TCGTCTCGACCCGCTCCAGCTCCTCGGGAGTCAGCGGGAAGCCCCGGACGGGCTTCCAGAGCCCCTCGGCGACCGCGATGTTGTACAGGGTGAGCGCCGCCAGCTCGCCGCACCACGTGTGGTCCTTCCGGCCGTCCCCGTCCACGTCCTTCCCGAACTCCACCTGCCCGTAGTCCGGGTCCGGTCGCGGGAACCGGACCTCCGTGGTCAACCGGGTGATGCGGGTCAGCCCTCCGGGCGCCTCGAACTCCGTCCCCGGCGTCAGGTCCACCCACTGGATCCCGGCCCCCTGCGCCGGTCCGGGCAGCGAGAGCGCCAGGACCAGGAGCGTGGCCAGCAAGCCGACCGTTCCCCTGGGGGTGGTGGGCCGTTGTCCGGGCTGGGCTCGGCCGAGGTGTTGGGCGCACTGAGGAGGGTAAAGCCTGACGCCGTGGCTTACCTACCCGGGTTCCCGCTGAACGAGGTGGTCCGGAGGCTGGAGGAGGGAGACCACCCGTTCGAGGTCGTGCCGGTCGCCTCGGAGTTCGACGCCGTAGGGCTAGTGATCGGCCTCGCCCAGTCCGGGGGCTTCGGGGCCGCGGTCCTCAAGGACAAGGGGGTGTACGTGGCCGCGCAGCTGCTCGCGGAAGAGGGGGACTGGCCGGGCCTCCTGATCGTGGGGCTGGACGCCGACGGGCGGGGATCTTACACGTGCTCCGTGGAGCTGCCCCGGGTGATCCGGGAATGGAAGCTGCGCGTGGAGGTGCCCGAGAGTCAGGGGGAGATCGAGGATGCGGTGGTCCGCGCCGCGGAGGCCGCCCGGGAGGAGCACCGGCTCGCGTGCGTGATCCTGACGGAGGACCTGCTCCTGTCCAGCCGGCCGCCGGCGGACGTGGCCCGGGTGGAGCCCACGGGCGAGGGGGACTGGGACGAGCTCCTGCGCGCCCTGGAGTTCTACGAGAGCGCGGCCCTCGTGCTCGGGAAGGGGATCCTGGGGGACGTTTCGGGCGACCTGCCGGCGGTCACCTCCTCGCTGGGGGACGAGCGGGGGGAGGTGGATCGGCTGATGGAGGCGCTGGAGGAGGCGGGGCTCGAGGTTCGGGTGTACTGCACCAAGCACGCGTCCAAGTTCCTCCCCGGGATCCCGCCGACGGGCGTCAACACGGGTAACACCGTGCGGGAGGACGTGCTCTTCCTCGTGGGCGCCTCCTTCGACGCGTTCGCGGTCCGATTCGAGTCGGATTTCGTGGTGTCGGTGAACCCCGACCCGGACGCGTACGCGCACCGGATCGCGGACGCCCGGTTCGTCATGACCCTCTCGGAGTTCGTGCGGGGGCTGCGGGAGCGGCTCAGGTGATCACGCGCATGCTCAGGTCCAGGGCGGGCGCGGAGTGCGTCAGCCAGCCCAGGGAGATCACGTCCACCCCGGTGCGGGCGTACTCGGGCGCGTTCTCCGGGGTGATCCCGCCCGAGGCCTCGAGGATGATCGCGTCGTCGATCCTCCGCACGCGCTCGACCGCCTCCCGCACGCGCCCCGGGGTCATGTTGTCGAGCAGCACGTGGTCCGCGCCGGCCCGGGCCGCCTCCTCGGCCTCCTCCGGCGACTCCACCTCCACGCCCACGAGCTTCGTGAACCCCACCTCCCTCCGGGCCCGGCGCACGGCCTCCTCCACCGACCCGACCAGCGCCAGGTGGTTGTCCTTGATGAGCACCGCGTCGTCCAGGCCCAGTCGGTGCGGGTCGCCGCCCCCGTCCGCCACGGCCTTCTTCTCCAGGAACCCGGTGATCGGGTGCACCTTTCGCGTGGCGGCGACGATCACGTCCGGGTTCACGCGGCGGACCCGGTCCACGACCCGCCGGGTCGCCGTCGCGATCCCGGACAGTCGCATGAGGAAGTTGAGCGCGACCCGCTCGGCCGAGAGGACGTTCACCGCCCGGCCCGAGACCCGGAGCAGCTCCTGCCCCGCCCGCACCTCCTCCCCGTCCCTGACCCGCGCCTCCACGTCGCAGTCCAGCAGCTCGAAGGCGACCCGGGCGGGCAGCGTGCCGGAGACCACACCCTCCTCCTTGGCCACGATCACGGCCTCCGCCTCCTCACCGCGGACGACGGAGGAGGTCAGGTCGGCCCGCCCGACGTCCTCCTCCAGGGCCCACCGCACCACGCGCTCCACCCGAACCCGGTTCAGGATCACGCGGGCGACCCCCTACCGCTCCGCCATCTCCCGCTCCCAGTCCAGCTCCGTCTTGATGCCCAGCTCCCGACGCACGCGCTCGTGCGCCTCCTCCACGCTGCGCGTCCCGTCCACCAGCTCGCACAGCACGCTCCCGCGCGCCACGGCCCTCGGGTCGAAGTAAAACGTGCACACGGACGCGGGCCCGAGCTCGACCGTCCGGTGCCCGCCCCGGATCTCGATCGGCCCCAGCTCACCCCGCTCGGCCGCGCGCAGCGGGACCAGGCTCGCCTCGGTCTCCACCGCCTCCGCCAGCCGCTTAAGGAACGCCACGTCCCGCCGCGTGAGCCCGACCGCCCCCAGGTACCCGCCCTCGGCCGCGATCTCGGCGAACCGCCTCCGCAGCTCCTCCCGCGAGAGCTCCCCATCCGACCCCCACCCGAACACGCCCAGCACCGTCCCGTCCAGCCGGGCGAGCGAGCACGTCATGATGGAGTCCGCGAGCGGGCTCTCCACCCCCGGCTCGTCCCCCCGGGCGAGCGCGTCCCCACCCACGTCCACGCCGACGAGCACGTCCAGGTCGAAGTGCTCCATCAGCGCCCGCAGCCCCTCCACGGTCCCCTCCACCCCGCCGCTCACGTCGACCAGCACCACCCGCACGTTCGAGTGCCCGAGCCGCCGCAGGACCTTTCGCACCCGGGACTCCGCGAACTCGGACCCGCGCCGCGGCCTCGCCTCGCCCCGCAGCACGCCCACCCGCTCGTGGATCCACTCCACGTCCCCCACGATCTCATCCCGCGAGCGCGGGCCCGGCTCCGGATCCACCACGACCCGCTCCCACGTGAGTCCACCGAGCACCAGGAGCTCGGGGTTCAGGTCCACCCGCGCCCGCCGGTACGTGTGGGACGCGCCGACGACGTCCCCGCCCCCGCCGATCCCGAGCACCCCGATCCGACTCCCGTCACCGAGCACCTCGCTCAGGTACAAGCGAGCGGCCCCCGAGGGGGAGGTGGTTGGGACTCAGCCGGCAGGAACTGACCGTGCGCGTGCTCGTGCGGTGGGAGCGCACGCGCCGGTCCCTGCGCACCTGCGTCAAGCGGGTGCTCCTGAACGCCGGCGTCCGGGACCATAAGGTGTGGGGGACCGTGCACGCGTACTGCATGGAGCTGATGAAGCGGCTGCGGACCGTCGACGCGTTCCTGGAGGCGGCCGTGCGGAACGCCCGCGTCCCGGACCTGGACCCCTGGGTGCGCAACGCGCTCCGCGTGGCCACGTTCGAGATGAAGTGCAACGAAGTCAAGCCCGCGATCGCGACCAACGAGGCGGTACGGATCGTGCTCCGGAGGCTCGGGGAGGGGCCCGCCCGGTTCGTGAACGCCGTCCTGTACGACGTCGAGGAGCTGTCCCTGGACGACGTGCTGGACCGCGCCCGGGACGAGGTCGAGCGCCTCGCGATCGAGCACTCCCACCCCGAGTGGTTCGTCCGCCACCTCCTGGACACCGTCGGTCGGGAGGAGCTCGAGCGGCTGATGCGGGCGAACAACCGGGAGCCCGAGCGCTACCTCCGCGTTCACGCGCACCTGGTCGACCCGGACCGGGCCATCCTCGCGCTGGAGCGGGAGGGGGTGGTCGTCGAGGAGGACCCGGACGTGCCCCTGATCCTGCGGGTGGTGGAGCACGACATCCCGCCCGTGCGCACGGAACCGTACCGGCGGGGCTGGGTCGCGTACCAGGACAAGGCCTCGGCCGCCGCGGCGTACGCCCTGCGGCCCGACCCGGGCGACACCGTCCTGGACGCGTGCGCGGCCCCGGGGAACAAGTCCGCCTACCTGTACGCCCTGACGGAGGGGGAGCTCGAGCTCACCTGCGTGGACGTGAACCCGCGCCGGCTCCGCGAGCTGCGCCGGAACTTCCGGAGGTGGGGCGTCGAGGCGCGGGTCCGCCGCGCGGACGCCACCCGGCTGGCGCGGGAGCTTCGGGGCGAGCGGTTCGACCTCGCGCTCGTCGACCCGCCCTGCTCCAGCTCCGGCGCGTACGCCCGCTCGCCCGAGGCCCGGTGGACCGTCCGCTGGCGGCACGTGAAGAGGTACGCCCGCGGCCAGCTGGCCATCCTCCGGGGCGTCGCCCCCCTGGTCGAGCGCGCCCTCGTGTACTCCACCTGCTCCGTCACGGTCGTCGAGAACGAGGAGGTCGTGCGCCGATTCCTCCGCGGGATGGACGGGTTCGAGCCGGAGCGGCCGTTCACGTTCGGCTCGCCCGGCGTTGAGCGCTGGCTCGACCGCCGCTACCCGTGGCACGACCGCGTCCGACGCCTGTGGCCGCACCGGCACCGGACCGAGGGCTTCTTTACCGTCCGCCTGGAGCGCTCGTAGGGCCGATGAGGAGCCTACCCCGAGTCTGAGGCCCGATGACGAGTTGGACGGGGGCCGAGGCGCCTCGGCACCCTGGCCCCTCTTCATCGGCTCCGCATCGGGGTGGGGTCTTCATCGGCCGGACCCGAACCGATCCCGCAGCTCCTTCACCAGCCGCCGGAACCGCTCCCTGACCACCTTACCCACGTCGATCCGGGCGAAGGCACGCTCGGTCCGCTTCACCTCCTCCCACACCGGATCGTACTCCTCCGGCCCCACCTCAACCTCGCCCACCTTGATCACCTCCGGGACGGAGAGCCACTCCTCCACAGTCTTCTCCGGCTCCTCCGCGAGCGCGAGCACCGGCTTAGCGTGCAGCGACAGGGCGTCCACCATCCCCTCGGTGACCCGCTCCGCGAACTCCTCCACGTCCGAGCTCAGCACCTCACCCAACCGGTACCGACCCACCAGACCGCCGAGCCGCTCCTCCAACCCGCTGATCGCCAGCTCCACCACCCGCTCCACTCGCTCCCGGCAGTCCTCCTTCCCCTCCACCCGCGGCTCCAGATCCTCCAGCACCTCCTCCGCCCGCACCTCCCGGTGCACGCAGGCGTGACACTGCAGGGCGAACTCCACCCAGCACGAGGCGCGCATCGGCAGGCACCGCCGGAACGTGTCCAGCAGCTGATTCACCAGCAGCATGGACTGGTTGGAGGCGAGGAA
>NZ_JBMXXF010000039.1:0-4693 GCF_053997775.1 Methanopyrus sp. | reverse complement strand
CCTCCTCCCGGGGTTCGAAAAGCTCATACCGGGTGATGGTGCGGTGGGCCCGGGCCGAGGCGCGCTCGAGCGCCCTGGAGCGGACGATCGTGAGGCCTTCCCGCTCCAGCCGCTCGCGCCGGCGTCCCGTGAGCCTGGCCCGGCGCGGGTTCAGCGGGGCGACGACGCCTCCCTCCAGCACCGCGACGTATCGGTCGTCCACGCCCGCCTCCCGGAGCGCCTCCAGCGCCTCCTCCCGTCGCAACGGAACGACCCCTAGGGGTGAGTGATCTCGCTCACGCTCCTGCTGCTGGCCGCGAACGTGGTGGTCTACTTGATGACGGTGGGGCCGGACGGGGTCCTGCGCCCGGAGGTCGCGTGGACGTACGGGCTGTACGCCGCGAACCTGGCGCACCATCCCTCGTGCCTGATCACTTACATGTTCCTGCACGCCGGGCCTGTGCACCTGCTGTTCAACCTGTTGGGACTGCTCACCTTCGGGTTGCAGCTTGAGCGGCTGCTCTCCCCGGTGGAGTACCTGCTGCTGTACTTCGCCTCGGGCGTGGCGGGCGGGCTGCTGCAGGTGGCGGTGACGCCGGACGTGCCCGTGGTGGGCGCCTCCTCGGCGATCTTCGGGCTGCTGGGGTGCCTGACGATGCTGCGGCCGATGAGCGTGATCATGTTCTTCCTCGTTCCCATGCCGCTGGTGCTCTTCTCGGTCCTGTACGCGCTGGCGGCCGTCCTCGTGATCGAGTCCGGGAAGTTCACGAACGTGGCGCACGCGGGGCACCTGGGGGGCATGGTCGTGGGAGGTGGGTTGGCCCTGCTGTACCGGCCCCGGGAGGCGCTGCGTGGTCTGGTGGCGGTGACGGTGGTGCTGGTCCTGCTGCTGGTCGGGTACCGGCTGGTCGTGGGATCGCCGTAGGGCGAAATCTTTATGCGTGAGCGGTGGGTGACGGCCGCCTGGGGGCGGGCCCGCAGCTCAGCCTGGCAGAGCGCGGCCCTGGCGCGGCCGTGGCCCCGGGTTCAAATCCCGGCGGGTCCACCATCCGAGAATCGTTATGGGATTTGAAACGATTGTGGGGCGAAAGGCTTAATAGTGGGCGCGAGCGGGACGGCACGTGGGGGTCGGGCCCGCAGCTCAGCCAGGTTAGAGCGCGGGGCTGATAACCCCGAGGTCCCGGGTTCAAATCCCGGCGGGCCCACCAGCGACAATCGTTACGAGAACCGTAACGTTAGGGTGGTGAGCGTGCCGGCCCGGCGGGTCGAGCTGGAGGGATGCCGCTCGTGCGGGTACTGCTCGCAGGTCGTGGACTGTCCCGCCGGGGACCCGCTCTGGCACCGTGAGGAATGCTACGGGTGCGGCGCCTGCGTGCCCGCCTGCCCGTACGGGGCCCGGAGGTTGGTGGAGGTGGAGCGCGAGCCCATCGAGGTCTCGGTGGACGGGGAGTCGGTGGAGGTGGAGGCCAGGTGGGTGGAGGGGGCGCTGCGGGAGCTGGGAGTGGAGGTGGAGAGCCCGTGCGGGGTGGGTGGCTGCTACGCGTGCGCGGTGAAGGTGAACGGGGAGCTGCGCCCGGCCTGCAACACGGGGTTGGAGGAGGGGGATGAGGTCCGGACGGAGGGCGTGCGCCGGGACGTGCGGGTGATGAGCGGGTTCCAACCGCACGAGGTGGGTGGGGTCGGTACGCCGGTGGAGTTGAAGGATCGGCCGGGTCCGGTGGAGGCGGCCTGCTTCGCCCACGGGTGCAATCTGCGGTGTCCTCAGTGTCAGAACCACGTGATCGCGTTCGGGGCGGCGTCCGGCGCCCGGATGACCGCGGCGGAGGCCGCGAGGCTGGTGGTGGGGACGGCCCGGGAGCACGGGATCGACCGGGTGGCGATCTCGGGCGGTGAGCCGACGCTGAATCCGGACTTCCTGGTGGAGTTCGTGCGCAGGTGCCGGGAGCTGGAGCCGGGCGTGCGGGTGCACGTGGACACGAACGGGACGGTTCTGACCCCGGGGTACGTGGACCGGCTGGTCGAGGCGGGGATGACGGACCTCGGGATCGACGTCAAGGGGTTCCGGCCGGAGACGTTCGCCCGGATCGCGGGCGTGGACAGGGAGCGGGCGGCGGAGTACCTGGACAACGTGCTGCGGGTCCTGGAGTACCTGGCGGACGAGTACCTGGGCGAGGAGCTGTTCGTGGGCGTGGGGATCCCGTACAACCCGGCGCTCGTGGACAAGGAGGAGGTCTTCGCGCTCACGGACTGGCTGTACGCGCACGTGGGGGAGGAGCTGCAGGTCTGCTACCTGGACTACCGGCCGGAGTTTCGGCGCCGGGACCTGCCCCTGCCCCGGTACGAGGACATGGTGGAGCTGGAGGAGTACGCGCGCTCGCTGGGGTTTAAGAGGGTGCACGCGCAGAAGGTCTCGGTGCGGAGGTAGCGGGCGCCCCCTTTTAGACCCCCGATGACGAGAGGGTAGGTTGCCGCAGCCGGTCCAGCGATGCGGAGAGCCGTCCCGACCGGAGGGGGTTCCCGGTTGCCCGTTCACCCCATCGAGTCCCGGTACGGGTCGGAGGAGCTGCGCCGGATCTTCTCGGAGGAGAACAAGGTGGCGCGGATGCTCGAGGTCGAGGCGGCGCTGGTGCGGGCGCTCTCCGAGGCGTTCGACTTCGTCCCGGAGGAGGCGGCGGACGAGGTTGAGCGCGTGGTGGAGGAGATCACGGGGGATGAGGAGGAGCTGCGGCGATTCGTGGAGCGAGTGAGGGAGATCGAGGCGGAGATCCGGCACGACGTGATGGCGCTGGTGCGGGCGCTCTCCGAGCGGTGTGAGGTCGCGGGTAACTACGTCCACCTGGGCGCCACCAGCAACGACGTCATCGACACCGCGAACGCGCTGGTCCTGCGGGACGCGATCCGCGTCGTGTATCGGAAGCTCCGGAGGCTGGCGAGGCTGCTGGCGGATCGGGCGGAGGAGTACGCGGACCTGCCGATCGTGGGCCGAACGCACGGTCAGCACGCGGTACCGACGACGCTGGGGATGAAGTTCGCGATCTGGGCGCGGGAGGTTGTCCGGCACCTCGAGCGGCTGCGGGAGTGCGCCGAGCGAGTCCTGGTCGGCCAGCTCTCCGGCGCGGTGGGCACGATGGCCGCGCTGGGCGAAAAGGGGCCCGAGGTGGAGCGCCGGGTGATGGAGCTCCTGGGCCTGCGCCCGGTGACGGTCTCCAACCAGGTCATTCAGCGGGATCGGTACGCCGAGCTGATCTCGGTCCTGGCGCTGATCGGAAGCACGCTGGACAAGATCGCCCGGGAGATCCGTCACCTCCAGCGCACGGAGATCCGGGAGCTGGAGGAGCCGTTCGATCCGAAGAAGCAGGTGGGCTCCTCCACCATGCCGCACAAGCGCAACCCCATCCGCTCCGAGCGGGTGTGCAGCCTGGCCAAGGTTCTCCGGTCCAACGTGCAGGTGGCGCTCGAGAACGTGCCGCTGGAGCACGAGCGGGACCTCACGAACTCCGCCAGCGAGCGGGTCCTGTTCCCGGAGCAGTTCCTGCTCCTGGACGAGATGCTGGATCTAACGATCACCAACCTGGAGGGGCTCCGCGTGAACGAGGAGAACATCCGTCGCAACCTGCACCTGACCAAGGGACTCAACATGGCGGAGGCGCTGATGGTCGAGCTGGTCAAGCGCGGCATGGGTCGGCAGGAGGCCCACGAGCTCGTCCGGAGGCTCGCCATGCGGGCGTGGGAGGAGGACCGCGAGTTCCTGGAGGTGGTGCGGGAGGAGGAGCGCGTCCTGGAGCTGATCCCGGAGGACGAGCTGGCCGAGATCCTAGACCCGGAGCGCTACCTGGGCGTGGCGCCCGAGCTAGCGCGGGAGGCGGCGGAGAAGACCCGACGGGACCTGGAGCGGTTGGAGGAGGAGTTCCGGGATGTCCTCAGCGCCTGAGGTCCGGGTGCGACGCTGCGACTGCGCGCGCGTGCTGGAACTCGACGGGGTGACCACCCCCGCCCCCTTCCTTCACGTCCCCCGGTTCGAGTCCCTCCGACGGCTGGACCGCACCCTCGGCGAGCTGGCGTCCGAGCTGCTGAGCCTGGCGGACGATGGATGCGTTCGGCTGAACCCCGAGCCCGCTGGAGAGTGGAGCCCGGAGCGGCCGGCGCGCGACGGTCCGGTGGTGCACTACCACCTGGAGCGCGCGCCCGATCCGGAGGCGTTCGCCGGGCTCGTGCGCCGGGTGCGGGAGGACGGGGCCGTCCGGGCCGTGACCGTGCGGGATCCCGAGTGGATACCGCTGCTGTACTACCTGGGGTTCGACCTCTTCGACGCGCTTCTGTGCGTGCGGCTGGCCCTCCGGGGCGAGCTCCTGCTGGAGGACTTCTCCACCGAGCGCCGGGACGAGGACCCGGTGAGGCTCCTGCGGGAGAACTGGGAGCGGTTCCGGTCCTCGCTGAGAAGGCTGGAGCGCCTGCTAAGGTCGGGCGGGCTGAGGGAGCTGGTGGAGTCGGTGGCGGCCCGACACCCCCGGGTCGCGGAGGCGCTTCGAGTGTGCGATCGGGAGAAGGTGCTGGTAAGGCACGTGAACCTGGCCCGGGAGGCGGAGATCCGGTGCTCCACCGACCTCTCCTTCGATCGCCCCGAGGTCTCGGAGTGGGTGCGCCGGGTCGCCCGGTACCGGCCCCCGTCGTGGGCGGAAGCCTTCGTGCTCCTCCCGTGCACGGCCCGCAAACC